>JAGPBG010000316.1 GCA_018063485.1 Cypionkella sp. | reverse complement strand
TCTGTTTCGAGATGGCCAAGGCGGCGGCTTCTTCATCTACGCCCCATTGTTCGATCTGCCAGTTCTCGTCGATTCGGCTGATGGTCCAGGCCTGTTCAGCGGGCAAGTACCCGTCAAGAACTGCCAGCGCCAGAATCAAGGAACCGGTGATCGCCACAAGGTCATGGAAGGCGGCCAGTTGAAACGGCGACAGTGCAGCAATTCTGCTGCGAAGCGCCGACAGGGTGGCAGGGGGTTGCGCCACATAGACAACGCCCGGTGTCGCCACGAGCGGAGCGTTCAGCCGGGAAGCGGCCCAATCGAGCATCGGGTTCCAATGGGTGTCCTGACGCCGGATCAGACCATCAGGACCGGTAGCACGATAACAAAGAAGATCTGTTTCACCATAGGCGGCGACGATTTCAACCACAGTATCGAACTGCGGGGCCACCTTGTCGATGGCGGAGTTGGCAAAGCGCGTCATCGGCATCCGTTCGGGGTTGATCTTGCCCTGTTGTGCATCCCATTCCTGCGCGATTGCATCGGCCATGGGGCGGGTGGGCAGGATCAGCGACGCTTTAAGCGGGGTTTTTACCGCACGGCCATCGAGGTGAACGGTAAAGCCACCAGCCAGCGCTTCGACGGTGGCAGCTTTCCAAAAGCGTTTGGCAACCCAAGCGCTCATTCATCACCCCCGAAAGGATCGGCGGGCACGTCATCGACGCCCCAATCAAGGGTTTTCCAGGTGCGGGCCATGTGTTCAGGCAGGGGCGCAGTAAAGGTCATCAGTTTCTTGGTGATCGGGTGTTCGATGGTCAGGCTGCGGGCGTGCAGGTGCAATTTGCGGGAGATATCGCCGCCAATACTGGCCCCCCAGCCATCGCCCATGTTTTCGATGCCAGAACCGCCATATTTGCCATCGCCAATGATCGGATGGCCAATTTCGGCCATATGGGCGCGCAACTGATGGGTGCGCCCAGTCACCGGTTCAAGCGCCATCCACGACAGGCGGCTGCCAAGAAACCAAAGCGTAAAGTAATCGGTCTGCGCGCGCTTGGCATCAGGGAAATCGGCGATTTTTGCGGGATGGATGCAGACCATCTTTTCGCCCTCACCACCGCGGCCGTGGCCCGGAGCCTTCATCAGCGCATATTTGATCGAGCCTTTGCGCGGATGCGGAACGCCTGCCACGGCGGCCCAATAGATCTTGCGGGTGTTGCGATGGCGCAAAGCCTCGGACAGCGCCCGCGCAATCCGGTCGGTGCGGGCCAGCATCAACAGGCCCGAGGTGTCCTTGTCCAACCGGTGCACCAGCTTGGGGCGGTCCTTGTAGCCAAATTTCAGCGCCTCGGTCAGCCCATCGACATGGCGGTCGCCCTGGCCCGAGCCACCTTGCGACGGCAGGCCCGGCGGCTTGTTCAGGATGATGATATGCTCATCTTTCCAGACCACGGCGTTCTGGATCATTTTCTCATCCGCAGCAGAAACTCCCCCGGCGCGGGGGCGCGAGGGGGCGGCAGTATCGGGCAAAGGCGGCACACGGATGGTCTGGCCGGGGATCACCCGATCCGACGCCTTGCAGCGGCCACTGTCAACGCGAACCTGCCCTGTGCGGCACATCTTTTCGACGGCTCCTTGGGTGACATGCGGAAAGCGGCGCTTGAACCATTTATCAAGCCGCTGTTCGCCCTCATCCTCGGAGACGGTGAGTAGTTTGACGTCGCTCATGCGAAAACCCCGCGGGTAAGAAGGATGCCGGCGGCAAGGGCGGCGAGAGAAAGGATAACGGAAGCGGCGATGTAGAACAGCGCCGTGGTGACTTCGCCGCGTTCGTAAAGGGTGAAGGCGTCAAGCGAAAAGGCGGAAAACGTGGTGAAGCCGCCAAGAACGCCAGTCATCAACAAAGGAGCAAGGCGGGTGGCGTCCTTGTGGGCCAGCGTAACGGCCAGCGCCCCCATCAGGAACGAGCCTGCGATGTTCACAAAAAGCGTGCCCGCCGGAAAGCCCGGCCCAAAAAGCCGCATCGTCCCGATATTCGAGGCATAACGCAAAGACGCGCCGATAGCGCCGCCAAGGGCGACCTGAAGGAAGGTGGTGATCATGGAGTTTCTCTGGGCGCGTGGGGCGGAATTGTCAATGCGCGGGGTCTAACTGCCCTGACGTTTGGCGCGTAGCTTGGCGAAATAGTCGATGCGCTTTTTCAACTCGCGCTCGAAACCGCGTTCGGGGGGGAGGTAGTAGAGCGGGCGCTTCATATCCTCGGGGAAGTAGTTTTGGCCGGAAAAGCCGTCTTCGGCGTCGTGGTCATAGGCATAGCCCGCGCCGTAGCCGATGTCTTTCATCAACTTGGTCGGCGCGTTGCGGATGTGCTTGGGTGGCGGCAGGCTGCCGGTGTCGCGGGCAGCAGCCCGCGCGGCTTTGTAGGCGAGGTAAACCGCGTTGGATTTGGGCGCAAGGGCAAGGTAAACCACGGCCTGCGCCAGCGCCAGTTCGCCCTCCGGGCTGCCCAAACGCTCATAGGTTTGCCAACCGTCAAGGCAAACCTGCTGCGCTTGCGGATCGGCCAGACCGATATCCTCAACCGCCATACGGGTGATGCGGCGGGCCAGAAAGCGCGGGTCTTCGCCGCCTTCAAGCATGCGGGCAAACCAGTAAAGCGCCGCGTCGGGATCGCTTCCGCGCACCGATTTGTGCAGGGCGGAAATCAGGTTGTAATGCTCCTCGCCGGATTTGTCGTATTTGGAGGCGCGGCGCATCAGGCGGGTGGCAAGGGCGTCGCGGCTCAGCGGTTTATCAACCTTCCACGCCGCAACCTGCTCGATCAGGTTCAACAAAGCGCGACCATCGCCGTCAGCCATGTCGATCAGCGCCTCGCGGGCTTCGCCGTCGAGGGGCAATGCGCGGGCGAGTTCCTTTTCAGCCCGCTGGCTAAGGAGTTCTAGATCGGTAAGGTTCAGCCGCTCCAGCACGATGACTTGCGACCGCGACAGCAGGGCTGCATTCAACTCGAATGACGGGTTTTCGGTTGTGGCGCCGACCAGAAGAATGGTGCCATCCTCCATATAAGGCAGGAAGCCGTCTTGTTGAGCCTTGTTGAAGCGGTGGATCTCGTCAACGAACAAAAGCGTGCCCTGCCCGTTCTGGCGGCGGATTTTCGCGGATTCAAACACCTTTCGCAGGTCCGGCACGCCGGTGAAAATCGCGGAAATCTGCACGAAACTCAGATCGGTTTCATCGGCCAGCAGGCGAGCGATGGTGGTTTTGCCAACGCCGGGCGGGCCCCAGAGAATCAGCGACGACAGACTGCCCGCGGCCAGCATCGCCCCAAGCGGCCCTTCGGGGCCAAGCACATGGCCTTGCCCGATCACCTCGGACAGGCGTTTGGGGCGCAGACGGTCGGCCAAGGGGCGAGGGCCTTCGGCTATAGGAGCGGGAGAATCGAAGAGATCGGCCATGGATTGAGACTACGCTAAGGTCGCAGGCAGCGGCAAAGAAAAACCCGCGCCAAAGCGCGGGTTCCGGGATGGCCAAGTGGTCGGATATTATTCGTCAGCAGCAGCGGTGCGGGCGTGGTCGGCGGCACCTTTGGCCGAAGGATCACGATCCACG
>JAGPBG010000315.1 GCA_018063485.1 Cypionkella sp. | reverse complement strand
GCCGGGTCAAGTGGCGGTACGGTGGGGGCACTGAGCCCGCATACGCCCGAGGCATGGAACGAGAAAAAGGCGTTTCAACTGGAAAGCCTGCTGATGGCCCAGGGGTTTTGGGAGGGTGTTGAATCGGCATCTGGCCATTGCAGCGGCTATGGCCGGGTGGGGCGATTGCAGGTTCTGGCCGATGCGGCGGCGGTTGAATTGGCGCGAGTGCGCGAGGTGGACGCGGTGTCGCTGTGGCAAGGCCGGGCGGCGTGGCGGGTGGTTGAGGCGAGCGGGGCAGCATGGGAGCCGCGCAGCCCGTCGGGGTGGCTGGTGCATGATACTCTGAGCGCGCGATTGCATCCGGTGATGGCGGCAGCGGCATTGGTGGCGGCGATCCGGGCCAAGGGTGGTGACGTGGTGATTGGCGAGGCGGCGGATGAGGGCGCGGTGGTTTGGGCCACCGGTCTGGCCGGATTGCAGGATTTGACTGCCGATCTGGGCAGGTTTGTTGGCGGCGGGGTCAAGGGGCAATCCATGGCGCTGCGCGCGGCAATCGCGGGGCCGCAGATTTTTGTCGATGGGCTGCATATCGTGCCGCATGGCGATGGCACGGTGGCGATCGGAGCCACTTCGGAAAATACCTGGGAGGATGCAACCGCTACCGACGAGCGGCTGGAGGCGTTGCATCAACGTGCTGTCGCGGCTCTGCCGGTCCTGCAAGGGGCAGAAGTGATTGCCCGTTGGGCAGCGGTGCGGCCAAGGCCCAAAAGCCTTGCACCGCTGTTGGGTGCCTGGCCAAGGCGTGCAGGGCATTTTGTGGCCAATGGCGGGTTCAAGATCGGCTTTGGCATGGCGCCCAAAGTGGCCGAAGTGATGGCGGATCTGGTGCTGGATGGGCGCGATACCATCCCCGAAAGTTTTCGGCTGCTCTGACGTTCAGACCAGCATATCCCGCACCATCGGAATGACTTTCTCACCATACAGCCGGATGCACTCCTGCAACTGACCGTGCGGCATCGGTCCGGTGGCGTATTTCAGATCGAACCGCGCAATCCCCAGCGCCTTGATGGTAGCGGCCATCTTGCGCGCTACGGTTTCAGGCGAGCCAACGTAAAGCGAACCTTCGCTTACTTCGGCAAGATAGCGGTCTTTGGTGGCGGCAGGCCAACCGCGTTCGCGCCCGATGCGGCCAAAACTGGTTTGGTAATGCGGCCAAAGCGCCTCACGCGCGGCCTCGTCGGTTTTGGCGACAAAGCCGGGCGAATGGATGCCGATGGGGCGGATTTGTTTGCCAAGCTGATCAACCGCGCGCTGGTAAAGATCGACATAGGGTAGAAAGCGGTGCGGATCGCCGCCAATGATCGCCAGCATCAGTTGCAGATCCTGCCGCACCACGCGCACCACCGAGTCCGGACTGCCGCCCACGCCAACCCAGGTGGTCAGCGGTTGCGCGAGTGGCGGATATACTTTCTGGCGGGTGAGCGGTGGGCGGGTCTTGCCCTGCCAGTTCACTTCGGCATCGCGCAAAAGGGTGGCGAAGAGATCAAGTTTCTCTTCAAACAGCAGATCGTAATCAGCCATATCATGGCCAAAAAGCGCATAGCTTTCGGTAAAGCTGCCCCGGCCCAGAATCACTTCCGCCCGACCATTCGAAATCGCGTTCAAGGTGGAAAAGCGTTGAAACACCCGGATCGGATCATCCGACGACAGCACGGTGACAGCAGACCCAAAGCGCAGTCGGGTGGTGCGGGCGGCGATGGCGGCCAGCAGGATTTCCGGCGCGGAAATCGCGAAATCCGGGCGGTGGTGTTCCCCCAGCCCCATGAAATCCACCCCGGTCTGATCGGCCATAACGGCCTCATCAACCACATCACGGATCACCTGATCCATCGGGTTGGCTTGCCCATCCGCGCCCAGACTGACATCGCCAAAAGTGCCAAGACCCAGTTCCACCATCATCATGCTCCTTCGCCACAGGTCCAGATGTAGGCGCTTTGGTCCTTTGGTGCCACAAGCAGCTTTGCACAGATCCTGTGCCTTGGTGCCTAGTCTGAAAACCAAAAAGCCCCTGCATCGCTGCAAGGGCTTTTGATGTCATGGTGAGCCGGACGGGATTCGAACCCATGACCCGCTGATTAAAAGTCAGCTGCTCTACCAACTGAGCTACCGGCCCACAACGAGGCGGTGATTAGAAACTTCACGGCACAGGGTCAAGGGTAAAACGCGTGGCTCTGGCAAAAACCTTGGGATGGGGCTATATGCGCTGCCATGATGATCAAGGATAACTCCGCCGGCCTGGCCTTCCTGAAAATGCATGGCGCAGGCAATGATTTCGTGGTGATCGACTCGCGCGGGCGCAGGTCGGTGGTGACGGCTGGCTTGGCGCAGGCGGTCGGAGACCGCCATCGGGGGGTGGGCTTTGATCAGCTTGCCGAGATTGTGGACAGTGACAGCGCCGATTACGCGCTGCAGTTCTGGAATTCGGATGGCAGCCGGGCGGGGGCCTGCGGCAATGCTTCGCGTTGCGTGGCCGATGTCATGATGAAGGCGCTGGGACGCGACAGGGTGGCTTTCACCACTGAACGCGGGCTTTTGCGCGCGCTGCGGTTGGCGGATGGCCGGGTGTCGGTGAACATGGGCGCGCCGCAGCGCGATTGGCGTGAGGTGCCGCTGTCGCGCGCCGTTGACCCGATGCACCTGCCGCTGACCGGTGATCCGGTGGCGGTGGGCATGGGCAATCCGCATTGCGTGTTCTTTGTGCCGGATGCCGAGGCGGTTGATGTGGCCGGACTTGGCCCTGCGCTGGAGCGCGATCCGCTCTTTCCGCAGTGCACCAATGTCGAATTTGCCAGCGTCATCGGCCCTGACCATTTGCGGATGAGGGTGTGGGAGCGTGGCGCGGGGATCACTTTGGCCTGTGGCTCTGGCACCTGTGCCACCGTGGTTGCGGCGCACTTGCGCGGGCTGACGGGGCGAAAGGTGATGGTCCAGGCCGATGGCGGCACGCTTGAGGTCGATTGGCGCGAGGACGGCGTTTGGCTGACCGGACCTGTGGCCTATCAGTTTGATGGCGTTTTGACGCAGGAATTCTTGGCCAGCCTATGACCGCACCGATTTTTACGACTTTGGGCTGTCGGTTGAATGCCTATGAAACCGAAGCGATGAAAGAACTGGCTGCTGCGGCTGGTTTGGAAAGCGCCGTGGTGGTGAACACCTGTGCCGTGACGGCCGAGGCGGTGCGCAAGGCCAAGCAGGAAATCCGCAGGCTGGCGCGCGAAAATCCGGGGGCCGCGATCATCGTGACCGGTTGTGCGGCGCAGACCGAGCCGGAAACCTTTGCGGCGATGCCCGAAGTGACCAGAATCGTCGGCAACACCGAGAAGATGCAGGCGCAGACCTGGGCGGCGCTGCGCGCGCCCGATCTGATCGGTACCACCGAGCGGGTGCAGGTCGATGACATCATGTCGGTGCGCGAAACCGCAGGGCATCTGATCGACGGTTTCGGCCGCCACCGCGCCTATGTGCAGATACAAAACGGTTGTGATCACCGCTGCACCTTTTGCATCATTCCCTTCGGTCGCGGCAATTCGCGGTCAGTTCCGGCGG
>JAGPBG010000024.1 GCA_018063485.1 Cypionkella sp. | reverse complement strand
CAAAATGCGCAACTGCTCCCCCCGCAACTTGGTGCCGAACACCGTGCCAAGTTGCGCGCCAATCACGCCGCCCACAATCAGCAAGGCGGCCAACATGATATCCACCGTCTGGCTGGTGATGGCGTGCATCAAAGTCGTAAAGGCGGTCACAAAAATGATCTGAAACAGCGAGGTTCCCACCACCACCCTTGTGGGCATCCCCAACAGATAGATCATCGCTGGCACCATGATGAAGCCGCCGCCCACTCCCATGATCGCCGCCAGAAACCCCACCAGCGCGCCCACCGCCATCGGCGGCAGCACCGAGATATAAAGCCCCGAAGTGCGGAATTTCACCTTGAACGGCAGCCGGTGCACCCAAGTATGCGCATGTGAGCGCCGGATTTGTTGCGCGCCGGGACGCCGTGCGCGCAGCAGCGCGCGCAGGCTTTCCTGAAACATCAAAGCTCCGATCAGCCCAAGGAAAAGCACATAGGAAAGTTGCACAAACAGATCAACCTGCCCCAACCGTGTCATCCAGGCAAAAACCCAAACCCCGATCGCAGAGCCAAACATGCCGCCCACCAGCAACACCGATCCCATCCGAAAATCGACAGCCTTGCGCTTGAGTTGCGCAAGCACCCCCGATACCGACGAGGCCACCACCTGATTGGCCCCGGTTGCCACGGCCACGGCAGGTGGGATGCCGATAAAGAACAGCAGTGGCGTGATCAGAAAGCCCCCGCCCACGCCAAACATCCCCGACATGAACCCGACAAAGCCGCCCATTCCAAGGATCAGGAATGGGTCAATCGAAACCTCGGCAATCGGAAGATAGAGCTGCATGGCACGCGGCTTTGCGTTCGGGGTGAATGTTCAAGGGATGGGCGGTTTTCTTGGTGTTGTCAAACCCTTGGCGACCCTAGACCCAGTTGCGCAGGAAATGGCGCAACACCTGTTCCAGCTTTGTCGCACCCAGCGGTGCCATCGCCTTGGTATGCTCATGGCTGATCTGCTCATCACTTAACCCGGCGGCCATGTTGGTGATGGTGGAAATCGCCGCCACCCTAAGGCCGAGGAAACGCGCAAGGATCACTTCCGGCACCGTGGACATGCCCACCGCATCGCCTCCCAACAGACGTATCGCCTTGATTTCAGCCGGGGTCTCAAACGATGGCCCGGAATACCAGGCATACACGCCTTCAGGCAGCGCCACCCCCACCGTCTCGGCACTTGCCCGCAGACCTGCCCGCAGTCCGGCGTCATGCGCCGCTGTCATCGGCACAAAGCGTGCGTCGGTCTTCTCGCCGATCAGCGGGTTCAATCCCGAAAAATTGATGTGGTCATTCAGCAGCATCAAATCACCTGGCCGGATATCTGGGCGCAATGAGCCTGCCGCATTGGTGGCAATCAGCGCTTCGGCCCCAAGATCGCGCAGCGTCGTCAAAGCCACCCGCATCGCTGCTGGGTTGCCGTTCTCATAATAATGCTCGCGGGCACCGAACACTGCCACCCGCACGCCCTCAAGATCACCGATCACCAGATGAGGATTGTGCCCCGATACAGCCACCTGCGGAAATCCCGGCAGATCGGCGTAGGGAATCGAGACCCCCTTCACCGCCCCCGCCAGATGGCCAAGCCCCGAGCCGAGGATCAATCCCAGACGCACGGGGTCTGTCCCGGCGCGCGCGTGGATCAGCTTGATCAGATCAGTCATGGCAAAGCCCTTCGCTTCGGGCAGGCGCCGGGGGTTTTGCACCCCCGGACCCCCGCAGGATATTTAGAGACAGATGAAATGGAGGCAGTCAGCGTTCTTTGACATAGGGTTCACCCCCGGCGCGCGGTGGGATTGCCTTGCCGACAAACCCGGCCAGAACGATCACGGTCAGGACATAGGGCAAGGCATCAAGTGCAGGCACCGGCACCTTCATCCCCATGACGGCCTCCACCACATCTGGTCGCAGTGCCAGCGCCTGAAAGAAGCCAAACAACATCGTCGCCCCCAGCGCCTGCCAAGGCCGCCATTTGGCAAAGATCAGCGCCGCCAGCGCGATATAGCCCCGCCCCGCCGTCATCTCGCGGCCAAAGCCTGCCTGCAATGCTGTGGACATATAGGCCCCAGCCACGCCGCACAGGATCCCGGTGATCGCCAGCGCGGCATAGCGCAGCCCTACCACCGAAACGCCCGCCGTATCTACCGCCGCTGGATTTTCCCCCACTGCCCGCAGCCGCAGCCCGAACCTTGTGCGAAACAAGATCCACCAGGTCAGCGGCACGGCGACAAAGGCCGCATAAACCAGGATCGAATGACCCGAGACCACTTCGGCATAAAACGGCCCAAACCCTGGCACCCCGCGTAACGCCTCGGCAAAGGGCAGAACAATCGGATTGAACCGCTCTGGTCCCATCAAAGGCGGTGTCCGCCCACCTTGCCCAAACATCGCCTGCGCGATCAGCACGGTTAACCCCGAGGCCAGAAAATTCAGCGCCACGCCCGAAATCAGCTGATTGCCGCGAAAAGTGATCGAGGCCAACCCATGCAGCGCCGAAAACAGCAACGACGCGCCGATCCCCGCCAATAGCCCGATCCAGACCGATCCAGACAGCGCCGAAACTGCCCCCGCCGCCATCGCCGCGGCCAGCATCTTGCCCTCAAGCCCGATGTCGAAAATCCCGGAGCGTTCCGAAAACAACCCTGCCAGACAGGCCAGCAGCAACGGCGTGCCCAGCCGCACCGTGGAATCCAGTATCTGCAAAAGCGTTGCGTAATCCATCACGCCACTTCCTTGCGACCAAAGGAAAACACCCAGACCAGCATCATCCGCACCATCTGATCCAGCGCCCCGGTGAACAGGATGACCAAGCCTTGCACCACAATCCGCATCTCGAGCGGGATGGTGGTGTTCAGCCCCAGTGCTGCCCCGCCCTGATACAAAAACCCGAACAAAAATGCCGCCAACAGCACTCCCAATGGATGATTGCGCCCCATCAACGCCACCGCGATGCCGATGAACCCCGCCCCTTCGGCCGAGTTCTGCAACAACCGCTCACTTTGCCCCATCACGTTGTTGATCGCCATCAAACCCGCCAAGCCACCCGAAATCAGCATCGCAATCATGGTGATTTTCACCGGGTTGATCCCGGCATAGCGCGACGCCTTTTCAGATTTGCCAAATGCGCGGATCTCAAAGCCAAGCCGTGTGCGCCACAGCAGCAGCCAGATCACCAGACCGGCCGCGAGGGCGATGAAAAACGTCACATTCGCCGGCACATTGGCGTAGACAATCGCCCCCGCCTTATCCAGACGTGGCAATCCATCCGCGCCAAGTCGCACGAAAAACTCTTTGATCACAGGCATCTCGCTGAACGACGGCAGATTCGCCCCCGGTGGAAACTTGGCCGAAGCCGGATCCATTTGCCCCGCCGGGCGCAACACATCCACCAGCATGTAGACGATGAAAGCCGCCGCAATATAGTTGAACATGATCGTGGTGATCACGATATGAGAGCCACGCTTGGCCTGCAAATAGGCGGGAATGGCAGCCCAGGCGGCGCCGAAAATTGCCGCCCCGAAACTTGCCGCCAAGAGCGCCACTGTCCAATGCGGCCAAGGCAGCGCAAGGCAGACCAAAGCCACTCCAAGGCCGCCCATCTGCGCCTGACCCTCACCGCCGATATTGAACAGCCCGGCATGAAAAGCCACGATAACCGACAGGCCGGTAAAGACGAAACTGGTGGTGTAATAGAGCGTATAGCTGATGCCTATGGGCGAGCCGAGCGCGCCTTTCACCATGATATTAAAGGCATTCACCGGGTCTTGCCCGATGGCCAGCAAAACCAGCGCCGTCACGATCGCCGCCATCAGCAAGCTGATCACCGGCACCAGCACCATATCGGCCCATTGCGGAATCCGTCCCATCCTAGGCCTCTTCCTTCACGATACCGGCCATCAGCAGACCCAATTCGCGCTCATCGGTTTTCTCGGGGTCACGAAAGCCCATCAGCTTGCCGTCAAACATCACCGCAATCCGGTCTGACAGGCTCATGATCTCATCCAGTTCCACCGACACCAGCAAGATCGCCTTGCCCGCATCGCGCAGGGCGATGATTTGCTTGTGGATGAATTCAATCGCCCCAATATCGACACCGCGTGTTGGTTGGCCGATCAAAAGCAGATCAGGGTTGCGCTCCATTTCACGGGCGACCACGATTTTTTGCTGATTGCCGCCCGAGAAACTCTTTGCAGGCAGCCAGCAGTCGGGCGGGCGCACATCAAAGGTTTCCATCTTGCGAATGGTATCGGCGCGCAGTGCATCGTTATCCATGAACAGCGCATTTTTCTGGTATTCCGGCGCATTGTGATAGCCCAGCGCCACGTTTTCCCAAGCGGCGAAATCCATGATCAGACCAAGGCTCTGGCGATCCTCTGGCACATGCGCGATCCCCGCCGCGCGCCGGGTCTGGCCGTTATTGCTAACCCCTGCGAGCGGCAGATCCACCCCGTTTACCGTGATGCGCCCGGTGGCATTGGTAATCCCGCCCAAAGCCTCCAGCAGTTCAGATTGCCCATTGCCGGCAACGCCTGCAATTCCCAAAATCTCGCCCGCGCGGATTTCAAAGGAAATACCCTTCAGTCGCTCCACCTTGTTATCATCGCGCACCGCAAGATTGTCCACCGCCAGCACCACAGCACCGGGCGAGGCAGGGCCTTTTTCCACTTCCAGCAGCACCTTGCGGCCCACCATCAACTCGGCCAGTAGCTCGGGGCTGGTTTCAGAGGTTTTCACATTGCCGACCATGGTGCCGCGCCGCATCACCGAGACATGGTCAGTGATTTCCATGATTTCGCGCAGCTTGTGGGTGATCAGGATGATGGTCTTGCCCTGCTCACGAAGGCCCGAGAGGATACGAAACAGATGATCGGCCTCATCGGGGGTCAGCACGCCGGTGGGCTCATCCAGAATCAGGATATCCGCCTGCCGATACAATGCTTTCAGAATCTCCACCCGCTGCTGATGGCCCACCGACAGATCTTCAATCAAAGCATCGGGGTCGACATCCAGCTCATATTCCTGCGCAAGTTGGGTCAGAACCTTGCGCGCTTTGGCCAGAGATGAGGTCAGCATCGGCCCATCCTCGGCCCCCAGCACGACGTTTTCCAACACCGTGAAATTCTGCACCAGCTTGAAATGCTGGAAAACCATCCCGATACCGGCGCGGATGGCGCTCTGGCTGTCGGGGATGGCGGTCAGCTTGCCATTGATGAAAATCTCACCCGCGTCGGCCCGGTAGAATCCATACAAAATGGACATCAGCGTGGATTTCCCCGCGCCGTTCTCGCCGATAATGCCGTGAATGGTGCCACGCGGCACCGCGATATTGATATCCTTGTTCGCCTGCACCGGGCCAAAGGCCTTCGAGACGCCCTTCAATTCGATTGCATACGAAGTAGGGGAGGCGGTTGCCCGCCCCCCCATTTCTGTCAAAGCAGTCATCAGAACGTTGCCGCCGGGCAGGTGTTGTCGGTCATATAGTCGTGCACGACGATCTCACCCGACTTGATCTTTTCAGCCGCCGCATCGACCGCCGCCTTCATTTCGGGGGTTACCAGTGCTGCGTTGTTGTCATCCAGCGCATAGCCCACGCCATCCGCCTTCAGATCAAGTGCATTGACGCCGGTGGTCATCGCATCGCCTTCTTTGAACGCGTTATAAACCGCCACGTCGACGCGCTTGACCATCGAGGTCAACACCTGTCCGGGGTGGAGCCCGTTCTGGTTGCTGTCGACGCCAATCGAGAGAATCCCTTCGTCAGCAGCCGTCTGCAATACGCCCACACCCGTGCCGCCTGCCGCGGCAAAGATCACATCTGCGCCTTGCGATTTCTGCGCCTTGGCCAGTTCTGCGCCTTTCACCGGATCATTCCACGCCGCAGGAGTGGTGCCGGTCATGTTCAGCACCAGCTTGGCGTTCGGATTGGCCGCCATCACGCCTTGGGCATAGCCACAACCGAATTTACGGATCAGCGGAATGTCCATGCCGCCGATGAATCCGACGGTGCCGGTTTTCGACGCCATCGCCGCCATCATGCCGACCAGATACGAGCCCTGATCCTCGGAAAACACCACCGATTTCACGTTGGGCTGATCCACCACCATGTCGATGATCGCAAATTTGGTGTCCGGGAAGTCAGGCGCCACGGTGTTCAGCACGTCACCAAAAGCGAAACCGGTCATAACAATCGGATTTGCACCTTCTTCGGCAAGGCTGCGCAAGGCCTGCTCGCGCTGGGCTTCCGATTGCATTTCCAGCTCCTTGAACGTGCCGCCGGTCTCATCAGCCCATTTCTTGGCACCGGCAAAAGCGGCTTCGTTGAAGGATTTGTCGAATTTGCCGCCAAGGTCATAAATGATCGCAGGGTCTGCCATCACCACGCCGGTTGTCAGCGCCAAAACTGCCGATGCACCCAGCAGTTGTTTCATCAGGGTCATATCTTTCTCCCGGTTTCGATTTCTGTGCCCCTCACCAAGACCGACGGTCTGTCCAAGGCGGCGCGTAAGTGATTTAGGCCAGTGCTTTGCGAGGGGGTCAACAGGAATCTGCTGCGCTTGCCCAAGCCATCCGAAAGTTGACCAGGATGTGCGGGCCCTCACTTCAAACGGATCACGGGTTGCCGCAAGCGAGATGAATGCGCTGGAGCCGGCGTCGATTGAGCAGCAGCGCATTGCGATTTCCCTGTATTCCTTGAGCTTCCAAAGATATTTTCGATCCGTTGCCTGGTTGGCGAGTGCACAGCAATCGCCGCCCAACGGCTTTCATGCTGCCCTGCGCCATATGATACGATCCGCGCGGCACGCTTGCGCACTTCAGGTGAATACTCGTTCGTTGATTTGTTCATGATGCTCCATCCTGCTCATGAGTTGGAGCCCTCGGCAAACCCGGCGCAGTTCAGTTGTGGCAACGCTGATGCGGCATTCAACCATGAATTGTTCGGCCAAGTCGCAGCCAATCCAAAGCCAAGCGACCGAGCGGTTACCAAAAGCAGGCCTCGCAAGCAGCCGACCCGGATCGCCGACTCCATCTGACCAAACCTCCGTGGCGCCGCGTTATTCATGCCAGTTCGGCATCAATAATGGCGAAACCAGCACACCTCACTGGCGCTTTTCCAGCCTAGGCTCTCATCGTGACGTTTTTCGGCCCAGCCCGATGAGCGGAAAGTGAAGGGACTTAAACCCGAGGCGAGCTGCGGAATACAACCGATCAGTCGCCGCCAACAGCAGGAGAGATGAATTGGAAAACGTGAAAACTGCGGCGTCTGTCAACCGCCGCACGATGCTAAAGACCCTCGCCGGTGCCGGGGTAGGTTCAGTTCTGGGGGCGCCGATGATCTGGGCGCAAAGCCTCAAGGACGTGTCTTTGATGCATGTCGGCCCCTCCTATTCGATCTTTGCAGATGTCGCTGCGGCCGCCAGCGCTGACCTTGGTTTCAAGGTTGAAATGCAGAACGCATGGACCGATGCGATCATGGCGCGCGTGATCGGCCAGCCCGAAACCATCGACATTGCCGATCTGGAGTTCTGGGCGCTGCAGCGCATCTGGCGCAGCGAGAAGCTGCAAACCATCGACACGGCCAAGATCACCAACTGGGACAAGATCATCCCGCTGTTCCGTGAAGGCAAGAATTTCGACGGCTCGGATATGTCGCGCCAGGGCACCATGCCGTTTGAGGTGCAATTTGCAGATGGCACTGGCTTTGCCGCCGCCGCGAATGGCAAGGCGACGATGATGCCAACCATCCTCAACGCCGACACGCTGGGGATACGCCCCGATCTGATTGGCCGCGATGTGACCTCTTGGGCAGAACTTCTAAACCCCGAGTTCAAGGGCAAGGTCGCGTTGATCAACGTGCCGCAAATTGGCATCATGGATGCCGCCATGGCGATCGAGGCGCGGGGCGACATGACCTATGTCGACAAAGGCAACATGACACGGGCCGAGATCGACCAGACCATCGCCATCCTGATCAAGGCCAAGCAAGACGGCCAGTTCCGCGCCTTCTGGTCCAGTTTCGACGAGTCGGTGAACTTCATGGCCTCGGGCGAGGTGGTGATCCAGTCGATGTGGTCGCCAGCGGTAACTGCGGTGCGCAGCCGGGGAATTGATTGCGTCTACAAGGGCTTGAACGAAGGATATCGTGGTTGGGGTAACGGGCTTGGCCTGATGAGCCACCTTGAGGGGATCAAGCTTGAGGCGGCCTACGAATACCTCAACTGGATGCTGACCGGGCCTTATGGTGCCTTTGTCGCGCGGCAGGGCTATTATTCGGCTGTGCCCGAAACCACCCGAGCCAGCCTGTCGCCCGAGGAATGGGATTACTGGTACGACGGCAAGCCGGCTGCCGTGGAAATCAAGGATCCCTTTGGCGCCGTGATGGAACAGCCCGGCCGCGTCCGCGACGGCGGCAGCTTTGCAGACCGCATCGGCAGTATCCGCTGCTGGAACACCACCATGGACGAGGGCGAATACCTCGTGCAGCGCTGGAACGATTTCGTAGCCTCCTGATCCCCAACAGGCCCCCTTCACGGGGGGCCGCTTTTTCACGAGGTTCCCATGACCCCCAACCGCCTGTCGCAGTTTTCCGTGCTGCCCTTCGCCATGATCCTGATCGTATTCAGCGGGCTGCCCCTGCTCATGGTCATGCTTTTGTCATTCTGGACATTTGACGGGCTGCAATACCGGGCAGACTTCACAATCGCCAACTTTGTCGCTGTCTTTGCCTCGCCTACGACATGGCGGGTGTTTGCCAACACGCTGCGGTATGCCGCGATTACCTGGGCCGTCACACTCGTCTTGGGCTTTGCTGTCAGCTTTTACCTCGTCTTTCATGTGCGAAACCTGAAACTGCAAATCGGGCTGTTTTTGCTGTGTACGATCCCATTCTGGACCTCAACCGTGATCCGAATGATCAGCTGGATCCCGTTTCTGGGACGTGAGGGTCTTTTCAACACCGGTCTGATGCAACTGGGACTGATCCATCAACCGCTTGAGTTTCTTCTGTTTTCCGACTTTGCAGTGATCCTGACCTATGTGAACCTGTTCACCTTGTTCATGATCGTGCCGATCTTCAACGCCATGGCCAAGATCGACAAGAACGTGATCGAGGCCGCATTGGATGCGGGCGCCACCGGCTTTCAAATCTTGCGAACCATCATCATTCCGCTCAGCCGCACTGGCATCGCCTTGGGCACAATCTTTGTGGTGACCCTGGTGATGGGCGATTTCTTCGTGGTGCGGGTGATGAGCGGCGGGCAATCCTCGACGGTCGTATCGGCGATGAAGAATAACCTCGACCAGATGTATTACCCGCAAGCCGCCGCAATGGCTGTGCTGTTGATCGCGGTGGTGTTGGGCATGGTGGCGGCCATTCTGCGCGTCGTGGACGTGCGGGCCGAACTGGCGAAATAGGAGACGGCAATGCAATCAAAGCTGACATTCTGGGCGCTGACCATCTTCTTTATCCTGTTTGTCCTGTTCCTTTATGGCCCGATGATCGCCATCTTCGTTCTGTCGTTTCAAGGGCCGACAGGTGGCATGACCTTCCCTTTGCGGGGTGTCTCGCTGCACTGGTTCGCAGATCTTATTGAAAGCACCCGCTACGGTGACCTTGGTGGAGCCTTCAAACGCTCGATCATCCTTGGCCTGGTGGCAATGCTGATCACTGTCACCGTGTCTTTCTTTGCGGGCCTTGGGTTTCGGCGCAAATTTCGCGGATCGGGAGCGTTGTTTTATCTGGCCATCATCTCGCTGGTGATGCCGGGCATCCTGACCGGGCTGGGTATTGGCACCTTGTTCGCCTCGCTTGGCCTGCAACCCAACTGGTTGATTTCGGGACTTGGCGCGCATCTGACCTGGACGTTGCCGTTTGGCCTGTTGATCATGTTTGCTGTCTTGAACCGTTTCAACGGCAGTTGGGAAGAGGCCGCCCGCGATGCGGGAGCGACGCGGACTCAGGTTCTGAAAGAGGTCACATTGCCCATCCTTTTCCCCGGCCTGATCGCCGTGGCCTTGTTTGGTCTGACGCTGTCTTACGACGAGTTTCCCCGGTCGCTGTTGACGGTCGGCACCAAGAACACGCTGCCAATTCAGGTTGCGGCACTGACGTCGAACGTCACCACCCCTGCGCTCTACGCCATTGGCACGCTGACGACCGCCCTCAGCCTGTTGATCATCGTCGCCGCATTTTCCGCCATCGCCCTGACGCGGCGCAAGCGCTAATCAAAGGATAATCCCATGAGCAAAGTCGGTGAAATCACCCTTGAAAAAGTCACCCGGCGCTATGGTGCGGTGACGGCTGTGAATGCTGTTGATCAGGTGATCGAGGGCGGCAGCTATTGCTGCATGATTGGCCCCTCGGGTTGCGGTAAATCCACCTTGCTGCGGATGATTGCGGGGCACGAGACGCTCAGCTCTGGCCGCATCCTGATTGGCGGCAAGGACGTCACTCATGTGCGGACCGGCGAACGGGGAACCGCGCTGATGTTTCAGAATTATGCGTTGTTCCCACATCTGAGTCTGACCGACAATGTGGCCTTTCCCCTGAAAATCCATGGTGTTGGCGCCGAACGACGCGACCGTGCGCGCGAAATGCTGGACCGCGTTCAACTGGGCCATATGGCCGACCGCATGCCCTCGCAACTTTCGGGGGGCCAGCAGCAAAGGGTGGCGCTGGCGCGGGCTCTGATCACCAACCCGCAGGTTTTGCTGTTGGATGAGCCTTTGTCGGCACTCGATGAGTTCCTGCGCCTGCGGATGCGGGTGGAACTGAAGCGGTTGCAAAATGACCTTGGCATCACCTTCATCCACGTCACCCACACCCAGCCCGAAGCCATCGCCTTGGCCGACAAAGTTATCGTGATGGATCATGGCATCATCGAGCAAGCCGGTCCGCCGCGTGACATCTATGACCACCCCCATTCGCCCTATGTCGCGCGTTTCATGGGCGGGCAGAATGTGGTTTGCGCCAAGGTTCTTGTCGCCAGCGATCAGATCGAAGCCGAAAGCGCCACGGGGGGCCGCTTTGCCTTTGCCCCGCGCGCTGCGGTGCGGGCCGGGCAAGACATCCGCTTTGCCGTCCGACGCGACAAGATCCGGCTGGAGCCGGGGCAGGCCATGGCCTCTAACGCCATGCCCGGCAAAGTGGTCAACGTCGAATATCAAGGCACCTTCGTGAAAGTCGAACTCGCCACGGCGCAAGCTGACGAATTCGTGGCCTATCTGCCGGAGGCGGATTTCTTCGCCAAGCCGTTGAAATTCGGCGACGAGGTTGTGGCCCGCTGGTTGCCACAAGATGTCTGCATGCTGGTCGGCAGCAATAACTCATCTGGCGACGCGCTGGCCCATTAGGGCGTGCGGTCACCCTTAGGCCGTCGCACAAGCTCTCTTGCGACGGCCACGAAGTTCATCAAGGCCGGGTTCTTGTAAGCCCGGTTCCACACCAGCAGGGTCTGCACCTGCGCCGTGCAATCGGAAATGGGTTTGGTCATGATGGCGCGGGGCTGAAACCGAGCAATGGACTGCGCGTAGACCGACACACCAAGCCCCTCTGATACCAGACTCAGAATGCCCATTGCGTTGGACGCTTCATATTTGATCTGCACTTGCTGTCCGGCCTGCGCAAATGTGTCCAACACGAACTGACGAAAGAAGTCCCATTCGGCGATACTGCCCAGAACCATGGGACAGTGCGCCAGATCCGCCAAAGTCACATCGGCTCGGGTCGAAAGTCGGTGGTTGATTGGCAAGACAGCCACCAGGGGGTCGGAAGACATCTCCAGCACCTCATATTGGGGGTGCTGCAATGGGCCAAGCATAAAGCCTGCATCAATATTGTTGCGGGCCAACTCGATCTTCTGGCCTTGGGTGCGGATGTATTTCAGTTCCAGATCAATGTCAGGATACCGCTCGGTAAACTCTCGCACTACACGCGGCATCCATTCGATGGCGGCAAAGGACATATAAGCGATCCGCAGTTGACCACGTTTGCCTTCTGCGGCGATGCGGGCAGCATGAACGGCAGAATCTATTTCCGCCCCCAGCAGCCGGGTGCGTTCGTGAAAAATCGTTCCGGCCGCAGTAAGGGACACTTCGCGGGTGGTGCGGCGAATCAGTAGATACCCCAGGTTGTCTTCCAGTTGCTTGATCCGTCGAGACAAGGCGGATTGATCAATGGACAAACGCTCTGCGGCGCGCCGGAAACTGAGTTCCACCGCCACCACGTTAAAGGCCTCGATATCGCGGGAGCTTGGGGTCTGGGTCACACTGCTCTCCTGTCGTGATCCGCATTAAAACAGAGAAAAAAGGATAATTGCAATACTGTCCATAATAGAGGGAAATCCAGCCATTCCATAGCTGCCATCCGGTGGTGCAATAAAGATCATCACCACCGAAAATGAAGGAGATTGGAATGATCGACGTGGATACCAAAGCACTGAACCGCCTTTTGCAACAGGCGTTCTACACTGCTTCTAAACTGTACAAGGAACGCGGATG
>JAGPBG010000023.1 GCA_018063485.1 Cypionkella sp. | reverse complement strand
GTTGTGCTGTCGCCATCCGAGCCGACCATCACGTTCAGCGATGCATCGCCACCGGCGAGCCGACGGTTCATGTCGATCACTTCGGTTTCGCTCACGTTCAATTCAGTGGCAATGCGGGCCACATTCTCGGGCCGCAAATCGCCCTCTTCCAACGCGCCGACCTTGGCCTTGGCCTTGCGCAGGTTGAAAAACAGCTTCTTCTGCGCCGAGGTGGTGCCCAGTTTCACCAAAGACCATGACCGCAGGATATATTCCTGAATCGAAGCCCGAATCCACCACATCGCATAGGTGGCCAGCCGGAAGCCCTTTTCGGGATCGAACCGCTTCACGGCCTGCATCAGGCCGACATTCGCCTCGGAAATCACTTCCGCCTGCGGCAGGCCATATCCGCGATAGCCCATGGCGATTTTTGCGGCAAGGCGCAGGTGCGACGTCACCATCTTGTGCGCCGCCGTGCTGTCTTGGTGGTCAACCCACCGCTTTGCCAGCATATATTCCTCTTCCGGCTCCAACAGAGGAAATTTCCGGATTTCCTGCATATAGCGGTTCAGCCCCTGTTCCGGGCTGGGTGCAGGCAGATTGGCATAGGTGCTCATATGTGACGCCCCCCTTTGGTTTTCGGTGCAAAGTCGCCCCCGAATGATCTTCATACGTCAGTAAGACCGAAACGGATGACCTCTGACACACTATCTTTAACGTCAGGTAATCATGGTTCCGTCGGTTTGAAGCATTGTGTCAGCCAGATCACAAATCTGTCAGACGCGCAGCGCTGACAACAGGGCTTGCATATCACCCGGCAAAGGCGAAGTGAACTCCATCGCCTCGCCCGTCACCGGATGCAGGAATCCCAGACTTGCTGCATGTAAAGCCTGGCGCGGGAAAAGGTTCCCCACTTCGGCCCCATCGGCGAAGGTCTTTGGCGACAGTCTGCGCTTGCCACCATAGGTTTGATCGCCGATCAATCCATGCCCTGCATGGGCCAAATGCACCCGGATCTGATGCGTCCGCCCGGTTTCCAGCCAGCATTCCACCAGCGAGGCTGCCCCGGAAAAGTCTTCCACCACCCGCACCCGCGTTACCGCATGGCGCCCCTGCTCCCAGACCACGGCCTGACGTTGCCGATCCGTCTTGTGCCGGGCCAGATGTGTGGCGATGCGAAGGATGCCACCCGCCTCGAAACTTACACCCCGCAAGCCCCGCAAGCGCGGATCACTCGCCGATGGCACCCCGTTCACCGCCGCCAGATAATGGCGCTTGACGCTATGCGCCTCAAACTGGGCAGCCAAACCATGATGCGCGCGGTCCGATTTCGCCACCACCAGCAGCCCGGTCGTATCCTTGTCGATACGGTGGACAATCCCCGGCCGCCGCTCGCCGCCAATGCCCGAAAGCGTATCGC
The DNA here is from genome assembly GCA_018063485.1 of Cypionkella sp. GTDB lineage: Bacteria > Pseudomonadota > Alphaproteobacteria > Rhodobacterales > Rhodobacteraceae > CBDUEF01. The sequence continues at coordinate 11,211 of JAGPBG010000023.1, read as the reverse complement.
CGCAATGGGCCAAGAGCGCATTCACCAGCGTTCCCGAAGGCGTCCCCGGTGCCGGATGCACCACCATCCCCGCCGGTTTGTCGATCACGATCAGATCGGCGTCTTCATAGACCACCACCAGCGGCATGGCCTCGGCCAGCGTCTCGACCGCCACCGCAGGGGCCAACCGCAAGGCATATTCCTCGCCCTCAATCACCTTGGCCTTGGCATCCGTCACCACCACACCGCCGCGCGAGACATCCCCCTCGGCAATCATCTTCATCAGACGCGAGCGCGACAATGATGCTTCCTGTGGCACCAAAGCCGCAAGTGCCTTATCAAGACGGGCGGGCGCATCGGCACCGATGACCACGCGCAAAATATCCAAAGGGCCATTCATGACCGACACTCCTATCGAGCAAAAGCTGCCGCCCTCGCTCCGCCTGTTGAAAATACTGGTGATCGCGCTGATGATCACCATGATCGGCGCTGTCATAACCATCACCGGCCTGCTTGTCACCCGGATGCCAAGAGTCACCACGCCGGTCTTGCCCGCATCACTTGAACTGCCAGCAGACACAACCGCCTTGGCCTTCACCACTGGCCCCGGTTGGTTCGCCGTCACCACCGCCGACAATCGCATCCTGATCTTCTCCCCCGACGGCAAACTGGCCCAGGAGATCAGGATCACCCTGCCTTAAAGCTGCCCGCGCCTTGCCCGTTCTGCATCGCGCCAGATCAGCCAATCGCAACAGGCTTGCGCCACCGCATTGCGCACCGCGGCGCCCAAAGCCTCACCCACCGCCGTATGCAGGCCCGCATAGCGACCCGCCCCTGTATCGCAGGCCAGGGCGACACAATCGGTGCCGGTGCCAGTGGCGATACCTGTCGCAAGCGCCAGCCCCGCCGCCATCACCGCCGCCGTGCGCGCCTGAACCACAACTGACATGGCCTCAAGCTGTGCCACCTCTGTCAGTCCCGCACCCACCCAAACGCCCAGATTGATCGTGCCATAATCTGCCGAATGATACGGCAACCGCCGCCCGACGCTTTCCGCATTGGACAGACCCACGGTGGCCACGCAAGAGGCCTCGATCCCATCGACCGCCGCCAAAGCCTCCCGCCAGCCCCCGACATCACGCGAGGTCAGCATCCCCACGGCCCCGGCGTTGGCCCGCATCTCGTCAGCAAACCAAGGCTCCACCTCAAAACCGGGGCCAAGATCGGCATTGCGCACCTCGCGCCACAAAATCAGGTCGGTATCGCGATAGCCTGCACCGTAGGGTGCCCAGCTTAGCACCCGCATCACGCGTGGCAGTCGCAACTCCAGCCACGGGCGGCGCAGGGTGACGCTCACCGCAGCAAACCCGTCGGCTGGAACACCGGCCCATCCGTCGTTTCCGCATGATAGCCGCGCACGCCAAACACCTGCGCCAAATTCTCATCCGACAGCACATCGCGTGGTACCCCGTCCGCGACAATCCGCCCGCGCGACATCAAGACCAACCGCGAGCAAGACCGCGCCGCAAGCCCCAGATCGTGAATCGAGGCGAACACCGCCCGCCCTTCGGCAGCGATATCCTGAAACACCTGCATGGTGCGAAGCTGCTGCTCGGGGTCCAGCCCTGCCCCCGGCTCATCGGCCACCAAAAGCGGGGTTTCCTGCGCCAAAGCCCGCGCTATCAGCACCCGCGCCTGCTCGCCGCCCGAAAGCCGGGTGGCAATCCGGTCGCGATGCCCCTCAAGCCCCATCCGGGCCAAAGCCCGCGCCACCGCGGCCTCAGCCCCCGCCGCGCCATGCGGCCCGCGCCCCAGCGCCACCAGATCAGATACCGACACCGGCCAGGCAATTTCACGCCCCTGCGGAAGGAACGCCACCGCCCGCCCCCGTGCCGCCGTCGCCGTCAGATTCGATCGCCCCTCATGCGGCAACAGCCCCACAGCACCCCGCATAAGCGAGGTTTTCCCCGCCCCGTTCGGCCCGATCAGCCCCACGAACTCACCCTCGTCAATGGTTAGATCAGCCCGATCAACCACCGGACAAACCCCGCGTCGCACGGTGAAATTTTCAAGCTCAAGCAACGTCATGATTGGCCCTCACTGGCGTGCCCGACCACAAGAACCCCCGCGTTAATACGCCCCTTCACGCCTCCACCCCCCGCATCCGCCAGATCAGATGCAAAAAGAACGGTGCCCCCACCAAAGCCGTCAGCACTCCCAGCTTCAAATCCGTATCCGGCGCCACCACCCGAACCGCGACATCTGCGGCAAGCAACATCGCAGCCCCGCCCAGCGCCGAGGCGGGCAGCAAGGCCGAAGGCCGCCCCCCCACCCATGGCCGCAGCACATGCGGCACCACCAACCCGACGAACCCAACGGTTCCCGCGACCGACACCGCCGCTCCCACGGCCAAGGCGGTGCCAATAACCAACACCAATCGCAGCCGCGCCAAGCCAATCCCCAACGAGGCCGCCACATCCTCCCCCAAGGTCAAGGCATCCAAACCGCGCCCCAGTGACAGCAACATCACCGCCCCCACCCCCATGAACGGAGCCGCCAGCCCCACATGCAGCATCGAGCGATCGGCTAGTGATCCCATCATCCAATACACAATCTCCATCGCCGCAAACGGGTTGGGTGACAGGTTCAGCACCAGCGAGGTCATAGCGCCGGTCAGTGCCGAAATCGCAATCCCCGCAAGGATCAACGCCAGCGCCCCACCTCTCGGACCCGCCATCCCCAAGACCAAAACCACCGACACGCCCGCACCCAGCAAACCACAAAGCGGCAGCGCCAATGCGAAACTCGCGGCCACTCCCGTTTGCAGTGCCAACACCGCACCCAAAGCCGCCGAGGAGGATACCCCGATCAACCCCGGTTCGGCCAAAGGGTTGCGCAGGTAGCCCTGCATCGCCGCCCCCGAAAGCCCCAGCACCGCGCCAATCATCAACCCCAACAGCGCGCGCGGCAGGCGAATATCGCGCATCACCAACACCACCGCCTCGCCTTTGCCTGTAAACAGGGCTGTCAGGCTCTCACCCAGGCCCAAGCCCGCTGGCCCCACCAAAAGCGAGGCGAAAAACAGCACCAGCACCAGCGCCGTCAGGCCTGCGAGCACTCTCATTCTCCCAAACCCCGCCGCGCCGCCGCCATCCCGGTTATCGCGCGCACAAGATAGGGTGTGCCACAAACCCAATCGGCATCGGTCGTGCTTTGATGGCCAGCGCGGCCTCGCAAAGCGGCCAAGGCAGGATGGGTTAATATTTCCTCGGCCCGCGATGCGCCGGGATAAGGTGTCGAGGTCACGATCATGCGCGGCTCGGCCATGACCAACCGTTCAAGGGGCAACGTCCCCCCCCCCGTCAGGCCCGCCTCGGTGCCGATATTGGCAAAGCCCGTCAACTCCATCACCTCATTGGAGAGCGTCCCCGCCCCCGTGGTATACCCATTGGGATAGTAAAACGCCGCCGTCACCTTTGGCCCGGTTACCAGCAGTGCCGCCACATCCGCCTCGAACCTGGCGGCCATCGCCTCACCCGCCGCCTCACGTCCCAATACCCGCCCCATCTGTCGCATTTGCGCCGCCGCCTCGGCCAAGGAATTGACCGGGGGAAACTGCACCACCTCCACGCCCAGGCGGCGCAGCAGATCAACCGTGGCCCCTTGCGTAAAGGTTCCGGCCAAAACCAGATCAGGGTGCATCAAGAACACCTGCTCGGCCTGCCCCCGGTTCACCAGATACCCCGCAGCCTGCGCTACCATGGAAGAGGCAAGCGGGTCGGAGGCCAGATGCGACACCGAAATCAACTGCCCCGGTGCTGCCAGCAGCATGGCCAACTGATCGGTGCACAGATTGACCGAGACCACCCGTTCAGGTGGCCCCGCCCAAACCGAACCAGCCCAAACCACCCCTGCCCAAAGGGCAAAGCCGGTCGCCAGTTTAGAACTTCGCCTGAAGCCCAACATAGATCGCCCGCCCCGAGGTGTTATAGCCGTTGATCAACTGGTAATCCTGATCAAGCACATTGTCGATTTTCAGGTAGGCTTCGGTGCGGTCATTGATCGCGTAATTCACCGACAGATTGACCACCCCGAAATCAGGCATCGGCCCGGCGGCAAAGGTATTGGGATCATTGTCGCGCCGCCCTGCCTGCGCCTTGATATTGACCGAGGCTGACAGCCTGTCGGTCACCATCGCCTCGAGTCCAAGGCTCAGGTCATGGTAAGGCACCTGTATCAAACGCCCCCCCGCTGGGTTGCGCGCATCGGTATAGGTATAGGCAGCGGTGAGGGCGAACCGATCATTGATCGGCAATTCAGCCGACAATTCCATCCCCGACCGCTTTGATTTTCCCGGCAGGTTCACCAAAGTTGAAGGCGCGCCAAAGACATAGGTGATCAGGTTGTCTATGTTCAACTGAAACAGGGTCGCGGATAGCCTGGCACCGCCGCCAAACTCATGTTCCACACCCAACTCATAGCTCAGACTCTTTTCCGGCGTCAGATCGGGGTTGCCGACGAAGGCGTAAAAGCCCGGATAATCGCCAAACCGCTCGTCGATCGAGGGCGCTCGAAAGCCGCTGGCGATGGCTGCCCGCACGGTCGTCGCCGCATCTGGCCGATAGGCCAAGGCCAGCCGCCCTGTCGGATAATCGCCAAAGCCGTCGTTATGGTCCATCCGCAGCGAGGCCGATACATCCAGATCATCGCGGGCGGCCCAAAGTGCCTGCGCATAGGCACCAACTGTTTTGTTATCAGCGACACCGCCCGGAAGATTGGTGTATTCCGCCGATTCCTTTTGCCAATCCAACCCGTAAACCAGTGTCAGGGCTTGCGAGATTTCGGTTGTGCCCTTGTAAGCCAGCGTCAGGCGCTTGCCTGCAAAACCGCTCAGATCGCCGTCCTGATCGTAGTCGCGCACGACACGGAACAGGGTCGCATCAAAGAGATGATCCGAGTTGCCGGACTTGTATTCGGCAAACGCCCGCGCGCCGGTTTCGCGCTTGCGTTGTACGGAATTGGCATCGCCCAAAAGATAGCTGGGCGCTGCATAGCCATCATAATCCTGCCGCACGCGCTGGGTGAAGGCCGAGGCCCCCAAAGCCAGCGCATCGTTCACCTGATATCTGGCCGAAAACGACAGCCGCTCGGCATCTGCGCCGTCTTTCTCGATGCCTGCCGCAGCCGCCGAATAGCCATCGGTGTGCAAAGCCCCCGCGTTCAACGTCAGTTCCAGCGGCCCGGTCTTTTGTGTCAGCCCATAGGCAAGAATCGTGGTTCCATAGGATCCGGTCTCGACCTTCACGCTCTGATGAAAGCCTTCTTCCACCGCTGCTTTGGTGGTGATGTTGATCACCCCCCCCACCGCCGAGCCGCCCCAAAGCGCCGATTGTGAACCGCGCAGCACCTCGATCCGCCCGACATCGGTGGTCAGCAGTGAACCGAAATCAAACTGAACCGTGGTGGAGGACGGATCGGAAACTCGCACGCCGTCAATAAATACTGCCAGATACCGCCCATCTGCCCCGCGTATCCGCAAATTGGCAGTGTTGCCAAACGGTCCTTGTGCCACCAAGGACACGCCCGGCAGTTTGGAAAGATAGCCCGCTACGGTGGTTTCCGATGATTTTTGCAGATCCGTTTCGGTTACCACCGCTACCGAGACGCCCACCCTGTTCAGCGCGGCGGCAATCTTGTTTGCCGTCACCACGATCTCGTCAAGCAATGTGTCTTGCGCCAGCGTCATCTGAGGCAGCATCGCCGCCAAAGCCAGAATTGAAATAGAAAGCCGTTTCATGGGTTGAACCCCTTATTTCGCGGAATGCTCCGCTCATGCCAGAATGCCATGGGAAAGGTTGCCCCCTCCGCCGACGGTGAAAACGTCACCTCTGGCGGAAGCCGCCTGCCGCAGCGCCCCTCGCGCCCCGGAAAGGGTGATCACCTTGGCAGGTCTCCTGACTTGCGGGTCATAGATGAGGCGGACCTTCCCGAGGTTTCCCCCAGTGGCATTCCCGCCGTCACTCGCCGCTTACAGTTGCGGGGGCAGTCGCGGAATTGGGTTGCCCCGCACCGCGTTCCCTTTTCATCCGGGCTATGAACCCGGAACCGAAGGCCCTGTCTTCATATCCGGCATGTTGCGTCAGTCAAGGGACTTGCGGTGCAATAGGATGAATATTCCTCTCCAACAGCAATATGCGCAGAGGGCGATGGGGCAATATCCACGCAAATCAACCCCGACAGCCAAAGGCCCGCAGTCTCCCATCGCCGTTTCGCAACCCAAAGCTGCAATCGTGCTTTTTAAGATACCGAGACAAGTTTACCTTGCGCCGCGACCCTTCCGGCGTCTAATTTGATCAAAACGAAATGGAGCGAGTCACCTTGAGCCAGACCATCGCTGTCGAGGCCCGCAACGCCGTGAAGGCTTTCGGACAGGGTTCGAATATCGTCCGCGCCCTGGATGATGTATCCATCCAGATCAACAAGGGCGAGTTCTTTACCCTCTTGGGCCCCTCGGGCTGCGGCAAGACCACCTTGCTGCGGCTGATTGCAGGGTTCGAGATGCCCACTTCGGGCACCATCCTGCTGGACGGCGCCGACATCACTTATCTGCCGCCAAATCAGCGCCCGGTGAATACGGTGTTCCAAAGCTACGCGCTGTTTCCGCATCTGACAGTGGCGCAAAACATCGGCTTTGGCCTGCAAATGCAGGGCCGCCCGGCGGCTGAGGTCAAATCCACCACGGCCAAGATGCTGGCGCTGGTGAAGCTGGAGGCGATGGCCGAGCGCAAGACCAGCCAGCTTTCTGGCGGCCAACAACAGCGCGTGGCCCTCGCCCGTGCCCTTGCCCCTGCGCCGAAGGTGTTGTTGCTGGATGAGCCGCTTTCGGCGCTTGACCTGAAACTGCGCAAGGAAATGCAGATCGAGTTGAAGCGCCTGCAAACCGAAACCGGCATCACTTTTGTCTTTGTGACGCATGATCAGGAAGAGGCGCTGACCATGTCCGACCGGATCGGCGTGATGTCGGCGGGCAGGTTGCAACAGGTCGGCACGCCGAAAGACATCTACACCAAACCCAAGAACCGCTTTGTCGCCAGTTTCATCGGCGATACCAATTTCCTGCCCGCCACCTACAAGGGCCGCAAACTGCGCCTGTCGGATGGCACGATGATTGACGCGCCAGCTCCGGGTGCCGATGACAGCCGCGCCACCGTCACCATCCGCCCCGAACAGTTGCGCCTCGGCGATCCGTCTGAACCGGGGGCAACCCAGGCCACTGTGCAAACGCTGGTCTATTTCGGCACCGATACCCATTGTCATATGGCGCTTTCCGACGGCACCGAACTGATCGCCCGGCTGCAAAGCCCGGCCTCGGGCGATGCGGGGTTGACCAAGGGGCAGAAGATCGGCGTGCATTTCCCCGCTGGCGCTGTGCAACTGGTGGAGGATTAGGCTATGGCCAGCCCCGCCGAAGAGGCGCAATTTGCCGCATCAACCCGCGCCGGCTGGCTGCTCTCGGCCCCGGCACTGGTGCTGTTGTTGCTGGCGGCCATCGGACCCTTGCTGATCGTTCTGGTCTATTCCTTTCTGACGCCGGGCAAATACGGCAACGTCGATTGGACTTTCTCCACCGCAGGCTGGACCCAGATCTTTGTGGTGCGCGACATCTTTGATGACACGTTGAAACTGGCCGATGGCAATCTGATCATCTTCTGGCGCTCGGTAAAACTATCGCTGATCACCACCATTCTGACGCTGGCCGTCGGCTTTCCTACTGCATGGTATATCGCCACCCGATCACCCAAGGCGCGCGCGGTCTGGCTGTTCTTGATCACCATTCCGTTCTGGACCAACCTGTTGATCCGCACCTTTGCGATCAATCAGGTGATCCGAAACGAAGGTATCCTGAACGGCTTTCTGCTCTGGACCGGGGTGATCGCGGAGCCCTTGCAGATCACCTATACCGATACGGCGGTGCTGATCGGCATGGTCTATGTCTATCTGCCACTGATGGTGCTGCCGCTGTTTGCGGCCATCGACCGCTTTGACATGCGCTTGTTGGAGGCGGGCTATGATCTTTACGCCAGCCGGATGCAGGTGTTGCGCCGGGTGATCTTGCCCATTGTCAAACCCGGCATCGTGGCCGGATCAATTCTGGTCTTCATCCCCTGCCTTGGCGCCTATGTCACCCCACGCATCCTGGGCGGTGGCAAGCTGATGATGATCGGCAACTTTATCGAACTGCAATTCGGCCAGGGCCGCAACTGGCCTCTGGGAGCGGCAATCTCGATGCTGCTGCTCATCATCGTAACAGTGGCGCTGCTGTTTTACGTGCGCGCGATAAACGGGGAGAAGCGCGATGGCTGAGCATAAATTCTCTGTCACCAACCTGCCCGGTTTCGCAACCATCGCGGTAATAGTGTTTCTGGTGCTGTATATCCCGATCTTCACGCTGGTGTTCTATTCCTTCAACGCCTCTGACAGCCCCTCGATCTGGGGTGGGTTTTCGATGAAATGGTATGGCATCGCCATTCAGAACGATCAGGTGAAACTGGCCACGATAAATTCAATGATCATCGCGGTTTCGGCGGCGGTAATTTCCACCACGGTAGCGACCATGGCAGCACTGGGCACCACAAGGCGCCGCGCGTTTCGCGGTCAGACGGCGGTTTATGTGATGATCAACCAACCCCTGATGGTGCCCGAGATCGTCACCGCCGTGGCGCTGCTGTTGTTCTTTGCTTCGATCAAATCCATCACCGGCTATTCCGGCCTTGGCTATCTAATCCTTGCGCACTCGGCTTTTTGCATTCCCTTTGCCTATATGCCGATCCGCGCGCGGCTTGAAGGGATGGATCTGACACTGGAAACCGCGGCATCCGATCTTTATGCCTCCAGTTGGCAGACATTTCGCCATGTTACGCTGCCTTTGCTGTTACCGGGCGTGATGGCAGGGGCCATGCTGGCCTTTGTTATCTCGCTTGACGATGTGGTCATCACCGAATTCGTCAAATCACCGGGACAAGATACCCTGCCCACCTATATGCTGGGCCAGTTGCGCCGGGCGATGAAGCCCGATGTGAATGCCATTTCGGCCATGCTGCTGGCGGTGACGCTGGTGCTGTTGTCGGCGTTCTTTTTGCTGAACCGAAAGCGGTCGTAGAACCGCAGGCATCCTGTCAACCGAACTTTCGAAATCCAACCAAGGAGAAAGCAATGAAAACCACACTGATCGCGCTTGTTGCCCTGATGGGCAGCACCACGCTGGCCGCCGCAGACGGCGAGTTGTTCCTGTATAACTGGGGCAATTACACCAGCCCCGAGATGATCAAGAAATTCGAAGACAAATATAACGTCAAAGTCACCATCACCGATTACGACAGCAATGACACCGCCCTGGCCAAGATCGAGGCGGGCGCTTCGGGCTTTGATCTGGTGGTGCCTTCGGCAGGCTTTATCGACATCTACAAGGAAAAGGGCCTGAGCCAGGAACTTGACCTGTCCCGCCTGCCAAATCACAAGAACATTGAAGATCAATGGATGAACGTCTCCTGGGACGAGGGCCGCAAATGGTCGGTGCCGTGGCAGTGGGGCTCGACCGGGGTGTCGGTGAACACCAAGGTTTATGGCGGCAATATAAACACCTCGGCGATCTTCATGGACCCGCCGGCGGAACTGGTTGGCAAGATCAACGTGCTGCCCGAGATGGGCGACGTGCTGGCGTTGGCCACCATGTATGAAGGCGGCGAGGTTTGCTCGGAAGACCCCGAAGTGATGAAGAAAGTGCGCGACGCGCTGCTGGCGGCCAAGCCGAAATGGATGTCGATGGATTATTCGACCATCGAGAAGATGTCGAACAACGATTACGGCGCGACCGTGGATTGGAACGGTTCGGCGATGCGCGCGCGTCTGGCCAATCCGGATGTAGCCTATGGCTATCCACAAGAAGGCTATGGGCTGTGGATGGATTCGGTGGTGCTGCTGGCCGACGCCAAGAACGTCGACAACGCCTATCTGTTCATGGATTTCATCATGGAGCCGGAGAATGCCGCGATGCTGTCGGCCTTTGCGCGCTATGGCAATGGGATCACCGGGGCCGATGCCTTCCTGCCCGAGGATATGAAAACCGCGCCCGAGATCGTGCCCGCGCCTGAACTGGCCAAGGCGGGAAAATTCGTGGTCAGTTGCACTGGCAAGGCGCTGGACTATCAGACCGCGATCTGGACCGAATTGCAGAAGTGATCTGACGGAAATGTGGGGGCAAAATGCCCCCACATTACGGCCTTTGGGCGCTGACGCGCCGCGAAAAGATAGGGGGCTGCCTGCCCCCTTGGGCTTCGCCCTACCTCCCCAGGATTATCTGGACGATGAGAATGGAAATTTGCGATCTTTCAGCCAGTGAGCTTTCGCGTTTGATTGCGGCGCGCAAGGTGGCGCCTTCGGAAGTGATGGCAGCGGTCTTGGCGCAGGTGGCAGCGGCGAATCCTGGCGTGAACGCGATTGTTTCCTTACGCGATGAGGATGACCTGTTGGCCGAGGCCCGCGCGCTGGATGATCGCCCCGCGCAGGGCTGGCTGTATGGCATACCGATGGCGGTAAAGGATCTGTGTGCAACCAAGGGTTTGCGTACGACTTGGGGCTCACCGCTGTTTGCCGATTTTGTGCCTAGCCGTGATGATCTTCTGGCCGCCCGGATGCGGGCGGCAGGGGCGGTGTTCATTGGCAAGACCAACACGCCGGAATGGGGTCATGGCAGCCATTCGTTCAACCCGGTGTTTGGTGTCACGCGCAATCCCTATGATCTGATGCGCACCGCCGGAGGATCATCGGGCGGGGCAGCGGCGGCACTGGCGAGCAGAATGGTTTCGGTTGCCGATGGCTCGGATATGATGGGATCCTTGCGCAATCCAGCGGCTTTTTGCAATGTTTACGGCTTTCGGCCAAGCTGGGGGTTGGTGCCCGGCGATGCCGAAGGCGACCGCTATCTGCACACTCTGGCCACCGAAGGCCCGATGGCGCGCACGATCGAGGACATCGCGCGGTTGTTGGCTGTGCAGGCGGGGGCCAACCCGCAAACTCCGTTTGGCCGCACGGCACAAGATTACCCGGCACTGTTGCAGACCGATCTGCGCGGCAAGCGCATCGGTTGGCTGGGCGATTGGGGCGGGGCCTATGCGATGGAGCCGGGGATTCTTGATCGCTGTGAAACCGCACTTCAGGTATTTACCGATCTGG
>JAGPBG010000314.1 GCA_018063485.1 Cypionkella sp. | reverse complement strand
GTATTTGCATTGAACCCGCATCACGCAGGCATCCATGCGCCAACTGCGGACTGAAGCATTCATCTTGGGCTGGCCTCAGACAAAGGCGGCAGTGAGAGCAGGACGGTCCCGAATAAAAGAGACGAAAACCGCACTCCAGCGGTCGGCGTCGTAGCCCCTGAACCGCGAGACTGGAACGGAACCGTTGCTGAAGTCTGGAACCTGAGACGGCAACAGCCTCGATCTTGCCTGCAAAGCCCAATATTGCCTGTAAAGAGTGACTCTGAGAGCGCATACTCATCAGTCGGTTTCAAGTTGCAGCGTTGCCTTGGCAGGGGTGCTTTGCTTTGCTGGCCTGGTGTGGCGCATCAGCCGGCGTTCGACCAACCGTATCACACCGATCAAACACAGATTCAGGGCCAAGTAGATTACCCCTGCGATGGCGAAAACCTCGAAGATGGCAAAGGTCTGGCTCATCAGGCGTTTGGCGTAACCTGTGATCTCCAGCACAGTAATGGTGGAGGCAAGGCTGGTGCCCTTGACCACCAGGATCACCTCGTTGCCATAAGCGGGCAGGGCTTGGCGGATGGCCAGCGGAAACTCGATCCGGCGAAAGCGCATCCAGGGTGACATGCCGCAGGCGCGCGCGGCCTCGACCAAGCCAGTCGGCACGGACATGAACCCGCCGCGCAGGATTTCCGAGGTATACGCCGCAGTGTTCAGCGCCAGCGCCATCGCTGCGCAGCGCGATCCTTCGGAGAACAGCCACCACAAAGTGGGGGTATTCCTGATGAAACCGAATTCGCCAAGTCCATAATAGAACAGGAATATCTGCACCAGAAGGGGCGTGCCGCGGAAAAGCGTGCTGTAACCTTTGGCAATACCGCGCACCAACAAATTCTCAGACAGGCGCATCACCGCAAGGCCAAGGCCAAGGTTGAAGCCGATCATCACCGAAAGCCCGGTCAGGGTCAGTGTGACCCACAGGCCTTTTACTAGTTGCGGCACGGCAAGCTGGATCAGGTCCATCGGTCAGGCCTTCTTGCGAAATTGCAGCAGGTGTTCGATCCTGTCGAAACCTACTTGTGTCGTCAGGGTGATCAACAGATAGACGCAAGCGGCAATCACATAGAAAACAAAGGGATGGTGGGTTGAGTTGGCCCCGATGTAAGAGGTGCGCATCAGCTCTTGCAGGCCGACGACCGAGACCAGCGCCGTGTCCTTGATCGTGGTCTGCCAGATGTTGTTCAGCCCCGGCACGGCGATGCGCAGCATCTGCGGAAAGATGATCCGCCGGAAAATCCGTCCGCGCTGCAACCCCAGCGCCCGAGCCGCCTCAAGATGCCCTTTCGGGATCGAAGCCAGCGCACCGCGCACCACTTCGGTCGAATAGGCGCCGCTGATCGCGCCGATGGCAATCACGGCGATGACAAAGGCATAGCCGGCCTGGGCAAAGCCGGCAAAACCGAAGGCGCTGGCGATCTTTGTGACCAGTTCGACCGATGAAAAGAACAGAAGGTAAATTATCAGCAGTTCCGGCACCCCGCGGATGACGGATGTATAGCCGTCGACCAGCCAGTGGAGCATCGGCACACGGACCCATTTGGTCAACCCGCATAACGTGCCGATGATCAGGCCCAGCGCCATTGCCGCGAGACTGACCAGCACGGTGGTCAGGGCGCCGCGTGCAATGGCACCGAACCAGCCGTCAGACCACAATTGAGTAAGGCCGAATTCCATTTGATCCCCCTGCCAGAAAAGCGCGGCCCGCCAAAGTGGGCCGCGCGGCTATTATCACTGGCAGGGGCGTGCGAGATCGACCTTGAACCACTTTTCGCTGGACTTGGTGATCGAGCCGTCGGCGATCAGCTCACACAAGGCGGTGTCAATCTGGGCCTTCAGCTCGGTGTTAGCCTGCGCCAATCCAACGCCGATGCCTTCGCCCAGCGTTGCATCATAGGCGCTGGCGATGACGGCCTCGGCCAAGGTGAAATCAGCACCTTCGGGCTTGTTCAGGAAATCCTGATCGGCGGTGGCATCGGCAAAGGCAGCGTCGATACGGCCGCTGGACAGGTCGATCCACTGCTGATCCAGCGTGTCATAGGTGCGCAGATCAGCGCCCGGAATCAGCTTGGCGATAAAGTTCGCATGGGTGGTGGCGGCCTGAGCGCCGATCTTCTTGCCTTCCAATGCGGTCAGCAGCGCCGGAATGTCGGAAATCGCCACCAGATCGGAATCCTTGCGAACGACGAAGCGGTTGGGGAATTCGGCATAACCGACCGAGAAGGCGATCTGCTTCTTGCGTTCTTGGGTAATCGACATGCCGGAAATGATGACATCGAACTGATTGGCCTGCAGCGCCGGGATCAGCCCGTCAAAAGCCTGCACGACAAAGACACATTCCTTGTCCAGCTTGGCGCAAAGCAGCGCGCCGACATCGGCGTCGAAACCGGTGACGTTGCCGTTGGCATCGGCCATGCTCCAGGGCGGATAGGCACCTTCGGTGCCGATCTTGAGCTGGCCTTCGGCCTGTGCCCCCGTCGCTGCCCCTGCGAGCAGTGCGATGAGCGAAAGAATCTTCAGTTTCATATCCGTCTCCTTGTTGAAAGTCGTATCCTTTTGTTCTTCACCGCGCGGAATTCAGGTTTTCTCGGTCGCGGTGTCAATTTCAGAACGCCCGAGCCAGGAACTGGCGCAAACGTTCTGAACGCGGTTGGCCGAACAGATCGGCCGGGGTTCCTTCTTCTTCGACACGGCCCTGGTGGAGGAACAGAACCTTGTGGCTGACCTCGCGCGCAAACTGCATCTCATGCGTCACGAGGATCATGGTGTTGCCTTCCTCGGCGAGCTGGCGGATCACGCGCAGCACTTCGCCGACCAGTTCAGGATCCAGTGCCGAGGTTGGCTCATCAAACAGCATCACTTTGGGGCGCATCGCCAGCGTACGCGCGATGGCGGCGCGTTGTTGCTGGCCACCCGAAAGCTGACCCGGATAATGCGCGTGCTTTTCGGAAAGTCCGACTTTTCTCAGCAGCGCATGTGCATGCTCCACTGCATCGGCGCGCGTCTCTTTCAGCACATGAACCGGAGCCTCGGTGATGTTTTCCAACACCGTCATGTGTGGCCAAAGGTTGAAGCTTTGAAACACCATCCCGACCCGCGCGCGAATGTGTTCGATCTGACGCTGGTCGGCAGCGGTTGCCCCACCGTTGGCATGTGTCTTCATGCGCACCAATTCGCCGTCGATCACCACCCGACCGGAGTTTGGTTGTTCCAGCAGGTTGATGCAGCGCAGCATGGTGCTCTTGCCCGACCCCGATGAGCCGATCATCGACACCACTTGCCCCGGATAGGCCGTCAGGTTCACACCCTTCAGAACTTCCAGAGTACCAAAGGATTTATGCATATCAATCACTTCGACCGCAGGTGTACCCTTGGGGACAACCGCCACCGGGACTGCCCGCGCAGAGGCGGCACCGGGCTTTGCCTCAATCTTTTTCAGCGCATCCAGGGCAGTGTCAAAGTGGCGAAGGCTGGTGGCAAGGCAGATTTGCTGCCAGCTCGCGTCCTGCGGAATGAACCCGTGCACAAGATCTGCCCTGATGCGCTGGCCGCGCTCTGATTCCGGCTTGCCGTACAGG
>JAGPBG010000022.1 GCA_018063485.1 Cypionkella sp. | reverse complement strand
CCAACAACGGCTGATGCGAATATTGGCAAGAGCAGTTGAAAATAGATGAATGGCCGGAAGGACTTGTCCAATCCGTAGAGTGAGCCTGCGATGACAGCGAGGGCCGCTGCGATGACCCAAGTCACCTGAACCACTCGATCCGGATTGATGCCGGACAACAGCGCCAGATCTTCGTTATCGGAAAAAGCGCGCATGGATTTGCCGGTGCGGGTCTTTTGCAAGAACCAGAACAGGGCTGCCATGCAGGCAAAGGCCAGAATAACGGTGATGGCTGTGGTGGTCTTGATCGCCACTCCTTCCACAAGGCCGGTCCAATTCTTGAACTGTTGAGCGGTGACCACAAAACGTTCGCCATCCGAGAAATTCTGCTCATCCGTGCCGATGATGATGCGCACCAATCCGTTCATGATGAACATCACCCCGGCGGAGACGATGACCAGAATGATCGGCTGTGCCTTTTTCTTGCGATAAAAGGCGTAGACGGTCTTGTCGGTCAGCAGCAAAAGCCCCGCTGTGATGGCAATCGAAAACGGCAGGGCCAGCAGGGCAGTGGGCAAGGGTCCGCCGGTGATCCCCATCGACTGAAACCACCAGGTGAACAGGATCGTCACCATGGTGCCAAAGGCCATGGTGTCGCCATGGGCGAAATTCGAAAACCGCAGCACTGCGAAGATCAAGGTCACGCCAAGGGCACCCAAGGCCAATTGGCTGCCGTAAGACAGTGCTGGCACCACGATATAGTTCAAAATGGCCGCGAGGGCATTGAGGATATCCATCACATAAGTCCCTCCGATTTGACGCAGTCTGGTGTCGCAAGGTAGCGACAAGGCCCGGCAAACCCGGGCGTTGCCTTCAAAAGCGAGGCTGCGATGATCCCGATTGCCATTCTGTTACCCACCAAGGAACGAGCGGCGAACTTCCGGATCTGCCAGGAGTGCCTGACCAGTCCCGCTAAATCGGTTGCCGCCCTGAACCAGAACATAGCCCTTGTCCGCAATTTCAAGGGCTTGGCGCGCATTCTGTTCAACCATCAGGATAGAGATCCCGCTGCGGGCAATCTCGATGATGCGGTCAAACAATTCATCCATCACGATCGGGCTGACCCCTGCCGTCGGCTCGTCCAGCATCAGCACCTTGGGCTGGGTCATCAAGGCGCGCCCGACTGCCACCTGTTGACGCTGCCCACCCGAAAGCTCGCCCGCTGCTTGCCGCCGTTTGTCGCGCAGGATCGGAAACAGATCATAGATCTGTTCAATAGTGGCCTTGATGTTGTCGCGCCGAAGAAAGGCCCCCATTTCAAGATTTTCTTCCACCGTCATCGACGTGAAGATGTTCTGGGTTTGCGGCACGAAAGCCATGCCCTTGGCCACTCGCGCCTGCGGAGTCAGTTTTGTGATATCTTCGCCCGCCAGGCGCACCGCACCGTTGCGCAGCTTCAGCATGCCGAACACCGCTTTCATGGCGGTGGATTTGCCAGCGCCATTCGGCCCGACAATCACGGCGATCTGCCCCTTTTCGACGGCGATTGTGCAATCGTGCAAGATATCAACCGTGCCGTAGCCCCCGGTCATCGCCTCACCGATCAAAAAGGGTTCAGCCATGCGCCGCGTCCTTCACCTTGTTCTTCAGCCCCGTGCCCAGATAGGCCTCGATCACACGTTCATTGTTCTTGATCTCATCCACCGTGCCCTGCGCCAGAACGTGGCCTTCGGCCATGCAGATCACCGGATCGCAAAGCCGGGCAATGAAATCCATATCGTGCTCTATCACGCAGAAAGTATAGCCGCGCTCTTTGTTCAACCGGATGATCGCATCGCCAATGGTGTTCAACAGGGTGCGGTTCACGCCCGCGCCCACCTCGTCAAGAAATACGATCTTGGCATCCACCATCATGGTGCGGCCCAGTTCCAACAGCTTTTTCTGCCCGCCCGAGATATTGGCGGCCTGCTGATCGGCAAGATGGCTGATGGTCAGGAAATCAAGCACTTCGTCGGCTTTCTCGGCCAGGCGCCGCTCTTGTATGGCTACGGCACCGCGGCGAAAGCAGGCATTCCAGATGCTCTCCCCAGATTGCCCGGCGGGCACCATCATCAGGTTTTCCCGTACGGTCATGCTGCCGAATTCATGGGCAATCTGAAAGGTGCGCAGCAAGCCCTTGTCGAACAGCACATGCGGCGGCAGGCCGGTGATATCCTCGCCATCCATGATGACGCGGCCCGAGCTGGGTGGCAAACGGCCCGCAATCACGTTGAACAGCGTGGTTTTTCCCGCGCCATTGGGGCCGATCAGCCCGGTAATCGAGCCGGTCTCGATCCGCAGCGAGGCGCCTTCAACGGCACGGAATGCGCCGAAATGTCGGTGCAGATTCTGGACTTCGATCATGCTTTCCCCCTGATTGCGGCCTCTTGTCATGCGTTATCGCAAGCGGGTCGCCTTACCAGACAGCAACGGCCCAAGGAATTCCTCGGGCCGCGCCAGTTCTCTGAAGTTACAAGCTCAATGGAACTTCACGGTTTCGTATTTGCCACCTTTGACGACGAACTCGCGATAGCGGCCAGCGCTTTCGCCAGGTCCGATCAGTTCGACACCCGAGGCGCCATCGTAGTCGATGTCAACGCCCTGGCTGACCAACTCCATCGCCTTGCCCAATTCGCCGGGAAGGATTTTCTCACCAGGTGCATTGGCGATATCCATGATCTTGTCTTTGTAGACCTTGGAGTCGGTGCTGCCGGCTGCCTGCATCGCCAACATGATCAGCGCTGCGGCGTCATAGGATTCCATGGAATAGGCCGAGGTTGCGTCAAAAGGCGGGGTTGCAGCCTTGGCCATCTCGGTCAGGATCGCCGCTCCGGCGCTATCGGATTGCGCAATCTGCCCATAAGAGCCGTCCAGCGCCGGTCCGATGTTTTTGGGCAGGTTGTCGCCGACCATGCCGCCGGGCAGGCCGAACTGGGTGAAAGCACCCGAGTCGAGCGAGGCCTGAATGATCCCCTTGCCGCCCTGATCAAGATAGCCGGCTACCACCAGAAGATCGCCTCCCGCTGCGGCCAGCGAGGCGACCTCGGCGGAATAGTCGGCTTTGCCGTCATCATGCGGCGCGTTGATGGTAACGGTGCCGCCTTTGGCGATGAAAGCCGCAGATATCGCCTCGGACAGGCCCTTTCCGTAATCGGTGTTGGAATAGGTCAGGGCGATGGATTTGACACCATGCTCGACCAGAACGTCCGCCATCACTTCGCCTTCACGGGCGTCAGAGGGCGAGGTGCGGAAGAACAGCCCATCATCCTCGGCGGTGGAAAGGGCAGGCGAGGTGGCCGAAGGAGACACCATCACGATGCCATTCGGGCGCGCGACGTTTTGCAAGACGGCGGCGGTGACGCCCGAGCAATCGCCACCCACGATGCCTTTGACGCCTTCGGCGGTGACCAGACGCTCACCAGCGGCAGTGGCCGCAGCCGAGTCGCCACAGGTCGAGTCGCCGCGAACCGGGACAAACACCCAGCCATTGGCGGCTTTGCCAGCGTCATTGACCTCTTTCATGGCCAGTTCGGCCGCGCCGGCCATATGGCTGGTCAAGGATTCGATCGGGCCGGTGAAGCCGATCAGAATGCCGATTTTCACATCTTCGGCGCCAGCAGCACCAGCCATGAGTGCCGAAGCAGCCGTGGCCAAAAGTAGTTTTTTCATTGTTAACTCCCATGTTGGATCGCAATCCCATTGTCGAACCTAGAATGTGGACTTCAAAAAGGAAAGCAGGCTTTGTATTTTCTTGATCGGTCTTTGCAAGCGCCGAATTTTGCGATGCTATGCTTGGACAATCAATGCTTCAAGCCTAAAATATCTGTCACACCAAGATCGGATCAACCGGATCAGATCGACAGCCTGCCAAGGATCGGCGAAGCTACCCCTTGGCTGCCACGCTCCCGGTAGGGCGTTGTATTGTAATGGCTTCGGTAGCATTTCGAAAAATGCGACGGGCTGGCGAAACCGCAGGCAAGCGCCACGTTGATCACGCTCATATCGGTTTGCATCAGCAAGTTGCGCGCTTTTTGCAGGCGGATTTCCATGTAATAGCGTTTTGGGCTTCGGTTGAGATAACGCCGAAACAGTCGCTCGAGTTGCCGTGTGGACATTCCAACCTTGTCGGCCAGATCGGCCGGTGTCATCGGATCTTCGATATTGCCTTCCATCATCTGGATGACTTGTGAAAGTTTCGGGTGCCGCACGCCAATTCTCGTCGGGATCGACAGGCGCTGCGTGTCCTGATCGGTGCGGATCGTCGAATAGATCATCAGATCGGCAACGTTGTTGGCCAGATCTTCGCCGTGATCGGACGCGATGATGCGCAGCATCAGGTCGATCGACGAAATGCCGCCCGCGGTGGACCATCGGTTGCCTTCCATCACGAACACCGATTTCGTCAGCGTCACCTGATCGAACTCTTCGGCAAAACCATCCTGATTTTCCCAATGAATCGTTGCTTTCTTGCCTTCGAGCAACCCGGCTTTGGCCAAGGCATAGGATCCGGTGCACAGACCCCCAATGGCAATCCCGCGCCGCGCTTCACGGCGAAGCCAGTTCACGACCGCCTTGGTCGTGGTCCGCTGAATCTCGATGCCGCCGCAGACCAGAATCGTATCTTCACGCTCGACTTCCGTCAGGCCAAAGTCCAGTTTGAAGGTTGCCCCGTTCGAGCAGGTCTTTTCAACGCCGCCTTCGCCGCAGAGCGCCCAAGTGTAGATCGGCTCGCCGACAGCGTGATTTGCCAGGCGCAGAGACTCGATTGCCCCGGCGAAATTGATCATGGTGAATTTGTCCAACAGCAAAAACACAAATCGCCGCGGGACGGCAGATTTGGCAACCTGAGTGGCTTTGCGCGAAGGGGTGGACATCTTGCGACCTAATCTGTCGTTTTCCGTGTGTAGGGAAACAGGAATTCAGGGCAGCCGCAAGGGCAATCAAGGGCTGCAAGCGGCTTTGGGTCTTTGCATTTCCTGCACTTCTTCGTATATGGCACCCGATACCGCTAACTTAAGGAATAGCCCCCATGACCAAGGGATGGACAAAAGCAGATTGGCGCGCGAAACCGAGGGTGCAGATGCCGGATTACCCGGATGCGGGTGTGCTCAACGGCGTTGAGGCGCAACTGGCGAAATATCCGCCGCTGGTCTTTGCGGGCGAGGCGAGGAAACTGAAAAAGCAGTTGGCGCTTGCCGCCGAGGGTAAGGCATTTCTTTTGCAGGGCGGCGATTGTGCCGAGAGTTTTGCCGAATTCAGTGCCGACAATATCCGCGATACCTTTCGGGTAATGCTGCAAATGGCTGTCGTGCTGACCTATGGTGCCAAGGTGCCGGTGATCAAGGTTGGCCGAATGGCGGGTCAGTTTGCCAAGCCGCGCTCGGCGGGCACCGAAGTGATCGACGGGGTGGAACTGCCCAGCTATCGCGGTGACATCATCAACGGGTTTGATTTCACCGCCGAGGCCCGCATTCCCGATCCGCAGCGCATGTTGCAGGCCTATACCCAAGCGGCCGCCTCGCTGAACCTGTTGCGCGCCTTCTCGACCGGTGGTTTTGCCGATATCCACCGCGTTCACAGTTGGACCCTGGGCTTTGCCGAGCATGACAAGGCCGAGCGTTACCGTGAGTTGTCGAACCGCATTTCTGACGCGCTTGATTTCATGAACGCCGCCGGGATCAATTCGGAAACCGCGCATACGCTTTCAACGGTGGAATTCTACACCAGCCACGAAGCCTTGTTGTTGGAATATGAAGAGGCGATGTGCCGGGTTGACAGCATCACGGGCCAGAACGTGGCCGGCTCGGGCCATATGATCTGGATCGGTGACCGCACCCGCCAGCCCGACGGCGCGCATGTCGAATTCTGCCGTGGGGTCTTGAACCCGATTGGTCTGAAATGCGGGCCGTCAACCACTGCCGACGACCTGAAGGTGCTGATGGCCAAGCTGAACCCCGCCAATGAGGCGGGCCGCTTGACCCTTATCGCCCGTTTTGGGGCTGGCAAAGTGGGTGACAACCTGCCGCGCCTGATCAAGGCGGTGAAGGACGAGGGGGCGAATGTCGTCTGGTCTTGCGATCCGATGCACGGCAACACCATCAAGGCGGCTTCGGGTTACAAGACCCGCCCGTTTGATTCGGTGCTGCGCGAGGTGCGTGAGTTCTTCCAGATCCACAAGGCCGAGGGCACGGTTCCGGGCGGTGTGCATTTCGAGATGACCGGTAAGGACGTAACTGAATGCACCGGCGGTTTGCGCGCGGTGACGGATGAGAACCTGTCGGACCGCTACCACACCGCTTGCGATCCGCGCTTGAATGCCTCGCAATCGCTGGAATTGGCCTTTCTGGTGTCGGAAGAGCTTTCGGCCCAACGTCAGGCCGCGCATCGCGTCGCACTTTGAAGCGGTAAGACCGGTTGCAAAAGGGCAGGGGGCAACCTCTGCCCTTTGTCTGCCCAAACCCCATTCAGTCGCGGGAACTGACCAGCCTGAGCATCGGCGTAGCCGAACCGGAAATGGTGGGCTTTGGGAGGGCTTTGGCCGGAACATGGCCTTGCAAAGGTGCAAGAACCGCCCCGATCGGTTCGCTGACATAGCCCGAGATGACAAACCGGCGGGGGGCACGCCCGACTTCTCCGTCAAGCGCCAGACAGCCCAGAAGCAGGTCAGGCTCGGCCAGCGTGCCGATTAGCGGCAACAGCACCATGCGGGCTGCAAGCGGCGCGCGGGCAAGTCCGCACTCTGCTTGCAACCACAGATCAACCACTGCGTGCCGGATAAAGGAGGTTTCCATCGCCTCGGACAAGCGCGGCCTTGCCGAAGGCTCGAACAGCGCGCTCAGCGGCATTCCGCGCAAATCCATTGCCAACAGGTCGTGCAATTGTGAGCCTGCAATGCGAAAGCGGGCATGGCCCGGCGCGATACGCTCGATCAAGAACACCTGTCCCAACGCATCGGACAGGCCCCGTGGGTCGATCTGGTCACGATGGGGCAGGCCGCCCGGTGGCCGAAGCGCTTCCCAATAGGCGCGCACCTGTTGAACGGCCACAAGGCTGTTGGGGTTTCCGGTTGTCGGCGTGGAATTGCCAATGATCATCAGTGCCATCGCTCTTTCCCAGCTTATTATCTGATGTTGAAACGCAATGAGGGTTAATTCCGCTGCAACACCTGTTACCAAGATCTTAAGGTTACACCCGTGATCGACATTTTGGCGGGAAATCTCGACAAATGGTAAATACTCGAACGTCTTGGGGAAGAAGTGGCAATGACGGTATCAATGACAGGGTTTGCTGCAGCCAAGGGGCACGGGGCTGGCCATAGCTGGAGTTGGGATTTGCGGTCGGTCAATGGCAAGGGGCTTGATCTGCGGCTGCGGGTGCCAGAGTGGATTGACGGATTGGAGCCCGCTCTGCGCGCAGAATTGTCGCGCGCATTGCAACGTGGCAATGTCAGCCTGGCGCTCAAGGTGATGCGGGATGGGTCTGATGGGACGGATACCCGCATCAACACCACCGCCCTGGCCGGAGTGCTGGCCGCTTTGCATCAGGTCGAGCAGGCAGCGATGGAGGCGGGCGTTACTTTGGGCCAACCCACCGGGGCCGATGTTCTGGCCGTGCGTGGTGTGATGGAGGCGAGTGTTGCCGAAACCGACACGGCGGCGTTGCGTCAGGCGATTCTGGGCGATCTCTCTGCCCTGATCGCCGCGTTCACAGCCATGCGTCAAGCTGAAGGCCAGGCGTTGAACGCGGTTGTTGCAGCGCAACTTGCAATGATCGGCAATCTGGTTGCGGATGGCCTTCGCGAAGCCGAGGCGCGGCGGAGTGTCAGCGCAACCAATCTGCGCGATGCCCTGCGCCGGGTTCTCGACAATGTTGACGGGCTGGATGAGCAGCGACTTGCTCAGGAGCTTGCCTTGCTGGCGGTAAGGAACGATGTGACCGAGGAGTTGGACCGGCTTTCGGCCCATATCGTTGCCGCAGGTTCCTTGCTTGCAGACAGCGGGCCGGTTGGCCGGAAGTTTGATTTCCTGATGCAGGAATTCATGCGCGAGGCCAATACATTGTGCTCGAAATCGCAATCGCTTGCCCTGACGCGGATCGGGCTTGACCTCAAGACCGTGATCGACCAGATGCGCGAACAAGTTCAGAATGTGGAATAAGCCATGCAACGGCGCGGACTTCTGTTGATTCTTTCTTCGCCGTCAGGTGCCGGCAAATCCACCTTGGCACGGCGCTTGATGGAGTGGGATCCAACCTTGCGGTTCTCGGTATCCGCGACGACCCGGGCGCCAAGGCCGGGAGAGGTGGACGGGCGCGATTACCATTTCAGCGGTCGCGCGGAGTTCGAGGCGATGGTGCAAGGCGGTCAGATGCTGGAACATGCCGAGGTTTTCGGCAATTTCTATGGCAGCCCCCGCGCACCGGTTGAAGCCGCCATGAATGAAGGCCGCGACACCCTGTTTGATATCGACTGGCAAGGCGGTCAGCAAATCCGCAACTCGGCGCTGGGGCGCGATGCGGTGTCGATCTTTGTGTTGCCGCCGTCGATTGCCGAATTGGAGCGCCGGTTGCGCTCACGCGCGCAAGACAGTGATGCGGTCATTGCCGGGCGCATGGCCAAAAGCCGCGACGAAATCAGCCATTGGGCCGAGTATGATTATGTCTTGATCAACAATGACATCGACGCGGCTTTCGCGGAATTGGCGACCATCTTGCAGGCCGAACGGATGCGGCGTGACCGCCAGCCCGCGCTTTCGGAATTTGTCCGCAGTTTGAACAAGGAGTTTGAAACCCGATGATTTACGCTTTGGACGAAGTTGCGCCAGCCATTGCAGTCACCGCTTGGGTTGCGCCCAGTGCCGATGTGATCGGGCGCGTGGTTTTGGAGGATACCGCCAGTATCTGGTTTGGCGCGGTGTTGCGCGGCGACAACGAGCAAATCCGCATCGGTCGTGGCTCGAACGTGCAGGAAAATTCCGTTCTGCACACTGATATGGGCTATCCTCTGAGCGTGGGCGAGAATTGCACCATCGGCCACAAGGCGATGCTGCACGGCTGCACCATTGGCGATGGCAGTCTGATCGGCATGGGGGCCACGATCTTGAACGGGGCAGTGATCGGCAAAGGCTGTCTGATCGGCGCTTGCGCCTTGATCACCGAAGGCAAGGTGATCCCGGATGGCAGTCTGGTGATGGGGGCACCTGGCAAGGTGGTGCGGATGCTGGACGCCGAGACGCAGGCAAGGCTTTTGCTGTCGGCGGCCGGGTATCAGGAAAATGCCAGACGGTTTGCCAAGGGAATGACGCCTTTGAAATGAAAAAGGCCCCAATCGGGGCCCAAGACATCCTTTCTGGATGGATTCAGCCCCAGACGGCTTTGCGGGCAATGGCCTCGGCATCCCCGGGGAAGATCCCCAGATCGAGCGCGACATGGCGCGGCATCGAGGCAATCTCATCGCGGGTGCGGCGGTAAAGCGCACGTTTCTCGGCGGCGTCACGGATTCTGGCAATAATCGAGTTCATAATGTTTCCTTTCCTCTGCGATGACGCGGCCCGGATGGCTTTGTCCCTGTTCGCATAGGCAGGATATAGGAACTATGGTGGCGCTAACAATCCCTATTGCTGCGCTGCGGCATTGCGCCCAACGCATAGCTTGATTGGGGGCGAATGATGCGCCCCCAACCTTTCACCATTTGATTACAACAACTTACCCATGGCAACTGCGGTATCAGCCATGCGATTTGAAAAGCCCCATTCATTGTCATACCAGCTCAGAATCCGGCACATCGTACCGTCCAGCACCTTGGTTTGATCCATATGGAAAACCGCGGAATGCGGGTCATGGTTGAAATCTGAAGAGACATTCGGGCGGTCAGTCAGGCCCAAAATCCCCTTGAGCCGCCCATTCGCCGCCGCGCGGATCACATCATTGATCTCGGCAACCGTGGTTTCCCTGCTGGCTTCGAACACCAGATCAACCGCCGAAACATTCGGTGTCGGCACCCGGATGGCGACGCCGTCCAGTTTACCTTTCAACTCTGGCAGCACCAGCCCAACCGCCTTTGCGGCTCCGGTCGAGGTTGGAATCATCGACAAGGCGGCGGCGCGGGCGCGGTAAAGATCGCGGTGCATCGTATCCAGCGTGGGTTGATCTCCGGTGTAGCTGTGGATCGTGGTCATGAAGCCACGCTTGATACCGATGGCGTCATTCAAGACCTGCGCCACAGGTGCCAGGCAATTCGTGGTGCAGGAGGCATTTGAGACGACAATATCTGCCGCCGTCAAGGTTGCATGGTTCACGCCGTAAACGATGGTCTTGTCCGCGCCATCGCCGGGGGCTGAAATCAACACACGCTTGGCACCGTTCTCAAGGTGGGGCAGGCATTTCTCTTTGGAATTGAAGATACCCGTGCATTCCAGCACGATATCAACATCTGACCAAGGCAGATCGGCGGGATTGCGCAGCGCCGTCACCCGGATCTTGCCGCGCCCGACGTCGATCCAATCCTCACCGGTGGTTACCTCAAAGGGAAAACGCCCATGCACGGAATCAAAGCGCAACAGATGGGCGTTGGTTTCCACCGGGCCAAGATCATTCAGAGCGACCACCTCAATATCGGTTCGGCCCGATTCGAGAATGGCACGAAGGATATTTCGGCCGATACGACCAAATCCATTGATGGCTACTTTGACGGTCATCGGGGCCTCCTGAAATCCATTCGCGCGAGTCGCGTCGCGATAGCGCTAACAATGCCAAATTGGTTCAACAATCAAGACCAGTCTGCATTGGTCAGCGCCAAAAGGACAGATACTCGACGAAATCCGCGGCTTTTCGCAACAAGAAAAGCGAGGCTAAGCCTTGATTGAGATAGTGATCAACAGAAACTGCCGCGACAATCAGTGCGGCGAAGATCACAGCAAAAAGGTTGGACATGCCCCCTCCGGTTACTGGAGGAGCCGCCCCATTACGCCAGCCACATCGGCCATACGGCAGGAAAAGCCCCACTCATTGTCATACCAAGCCAGCACGCGCACCTGACGGCCCACCACTTTGGTCTGATCTGGGGCGAAGATAGAGGAGTATGGCGTATGATTGAAGTCAATTGATACCTTGGGTTCTGGGTCATAGGCCAAAACCATCCCCATATAGCCAGCCGCCGCTTCGCGCATGATGGCGTTGACCTCATCCACTGTAACCGTCTTGTTGGCGATAAAGGTCAGATCCACCGCTGAGACGTTGGGGGTAGGAACCCGAATTGCCGACCCGTCCAGCTTGCCGGCCAACTCGGGCATCACTTCGCCCAAGGCCTTTGCGGCACCGGTCGAGGTGGGAATCATCGCCATCGCGGCAGAGCGCGCGCGGTAAAGATCGACGTGGCGGCGGTCCAGCGTGGGTTGATCGCCGGTGTAGGAGTGGATCGTTGTCATGATCCCGCTTTCTATGCCGATGGCATCGTTCAGCACTTTGGCCAAGGGGGCAAGGCAGTTTGTGGTACAAGATCCGTTCGAAACCACCAGATGCTCGGCGGTAAGTTGACGGTGGTTCACCCCGTAAACCACAGTTTTATCTGCATTTTTTGCAGGTGCAGACACCAGAACACGTTTGGCCCCGCGCGTCAGATGCACTGCGGCCTTGTCGCGTTCGTTGAAATTGCCGGTGCATTCCAGGACAACATCGACGCCTTCCCAATCCAATTCTTGCGGATTGTAGGTGGACATCACCCGCATCGGGCCGCGTCCCAGATCCAGCTCATTGCCGGACACCTTGACCACACCGGGAAACCGCCCGTGGACCGAATCGTATTTCAACAGATGTGCATTGGTTTCAATCGGCCCGGTTGCATTGATCGCAACCACCTGAACATCGTTACGCGCTGATTCTGCGATATGGGCCAAAGTACAGCGACCGATCCGTCCAAATCCGTTGATTCCAATCGTGATCATTGCGGTGCCCTCTTTGTTGTCAAAGCACTATAGGGCAGCAATCCACGGGTAGCAAAGCCAAAGGGCCATATCTTTCATGGTGTTAGCGTTAACTATTGCCGTTCGCGCTAACAAGTCACAGTCTTTGCCATTGCGCCATGTCGTTGTTAGAACGGGGCGGAAGGTATCCGAGGGGGCTATATGAGCGGGTTATTGGCGCTGTTTGATGATGTGGCGGCGATTGCCAAAGTGGCATCGGCCTCGGTGGATGACATCGCCAGCGGCGCGGCTCAGGCCGGGGCAAAGGCTGCCGGTGTGGTGATTGACGATGCGGCCGTCACTCCGACCTATGTACAGGGTTTTTCGGCGAAACGGGAATTGCCGATCATCGGGCGCATTGCCTTGGGGTCGATCAAGAACAAGCTGATCTTCTTGCTGCCGATGGCTTTGCTGCTTGCCAATTTCTTGCCGCAAGCGATCACGCCCTTGCTGATGCTGGGGGGGCTTTATCTTAGCTTTGAAGGGGCGGAAAAGGTGTTTCACCGGCTTTTTCCACATGGCGAGAAGGGTGTCGAGGCCGATTATGACACCCAAAACCCCGCCCATCTGGAAGAGGAGAAGATTGGCGGAGCCATCAAGACCGATTTTATCCTCTCGGCCGAGATCATGACCATTGCCCTGTCGTCGATACCGGAGTCGGCCTGGTGGGTCGAGGC
>JAGPBG010000021.1 GCA_018063485.1 Cypionkella sp. | reverse complement strand
TCCTGTCGCTGAATGCCTCTTGATGACGCAAGCCGCCAGAGGTTGCAATCACTCACGCCGCGAAGGCATTCTCCAATATTTCAATCCGGCCCGCCGCATCGACCAACGCCACATCAAAACGCACATCGGTCAACTGCCCGCCCGGCTCACCGGCCAGAAATTCCGACGCCGCCCCATAAATCCGGTCCATCTGCCGCCGTGTCAGATGTTCGGCGGCCTCGGCATGGGTGGCGCTTTGCTTGACCTCGATAAAGATTACCTCCGCTCCCTGCCGTGCAATCAGATCAATCTCACCAGCCGCGCCGCGCCACCGGCGCGCACAAACCGCCCTGCCCGAGCGATCATAAAACCGTGCCACCGAGTCTTCAGCAGCAACTCCAGCATGATAAGACCGTGCCCCGCTCATCCCTGCATCCCCAAAGCCATCTGATACACTTCGCGCCGCGGCAGGCCAAAAGCCTCGGCCACTGCCGCTGCCGCATCCTTCATCGACATGTTTTGCATCGCCTTTTCCAAAGCCGCACCCACCTCAAGCCCGTCAGCCACCCGTTCGGCGGCCCTGTCCACCAGAACCACGATTTCGCCCTTGACCTCCCGCGCCGCAAACTGTTCGGCCAATTCCGCCAATGTCCCGCGCGACACTTCTTCGAATCGCTTGGTCAGCTCCCTGCATACCGCAGCATATCTCTCCCCTCCCAAGCATTGCACCAAATCAGCCAACATTTGGTTAATGCGCTTTGGTGATTCGTACAGCACCAGTGTCGCCTGCACCCCCGCCAGTTCTTGCAGGAACTTTTGCCGTGCCGCCTTGGTCGGCGGCGCGAATCCGGCAAAAAGGAACCGATCCGACGGCAATCCCGACACCGTCAAAGCACAAAGCAGTGCCGAAGGGCCGGGGGCAGACAACACCGTCAGACCTTCGGCAATGGCAGCCCGCGCCAATTGAAATCCCGGATCGGCAACCAGTGGCGTTCCGGCCTCTGACGCATAGGCCACCGATTTGCCTTCTTTCAGCGCCTTGATCAGCCTGGGCCGCATCGCCTCGCCATTATGGTCATGGTAGGCAAGAACCTGCCGCTCACCCAAGGCCACCCCATGTATTTCCATCAGATGCCGCAAGGTGCGGGTATCTTCCGCCGCCAGCACATCCGCCGTTGCCAGAATATCCAGTGCCCGCAAAGTGATATCACGTGCCGCCCCAATTGGCGTAGCAATGAAATGCAACCCCGCAGGCAATGGGCGCGGGTCGGGCTGAAATCGCTGCACGGTCATGTTCTTTGCCTCCTTGGCAAGTTTACTTTTGATCCGTGACCGCTTAGGTTTGCAGCCATCCGCTGCCCCTGAGAGTGAGGAAGTTCGCATGTTGTCCGTTTTGCACCGGGCCCGCAAGTCGCTGGCTCTGTTTGTTTCCGTTACCGCGACGCTTCTGATGGCGGCCTGCGTTCCATCGGCTGGCCCGGTCACCGGCGGGGGTGGCGGCGGCTCGGTCAAAGTGGCGCTGCTGGTTCCGGGTGGCTCGGGTCAGGCCTCTGATGAATTGCTGGCGCGATCCTTGCAAAATGCCGCGCGGCTGGCGATTGCCGATCTTGGCAGCACGAAAATTGACCTGCGGGTTTACAACACCGCCGGCCAGCCCGGACAAGCGCAGGCGATGGCGCAAAAAGCTGTGGCCGAGGGGGCGCAAATCATTTTGGGTCCGGTTTTTGCCCAAGAGGCCAATGCGGCTGGCGTGGCCGTGGCCTCGCAGGGCGTGAACGTGCTGTCATTCTCAAATAACACCGATATTGCCGGCAACAATGTTTTCGTGCTTGGCCCAACCTTCTTGAACTCCGCCCGTCGGCTGGCCAGCTATGCCGTGCGCAACGGCAAGGGCAAGGTCATGATCGTGCATGACCGCAACACCGCCGGCAATCTGGGCCGGTTAGCGATCGAGCGGGGCGTGGCCGCCGCCGGAGGCACGGTTGTGGCGGTCGAAAGCTATGAATTCTCGCAAAACGGCGTGACTCGGGCCGCCCCGGCCATTGCCGCGCGGGCGCGGTCCACCGGGGCAAGCGCGGTGTTCCTGACCGCCGACACGGCCGGCGCGCTGCCTTTGGTCAGCCAGCTTTTGGTGGACAACGGCCTGTCCTCGGCTGCCGCCCAATTCATTGGCCTCACTCGTTGGGACATTCCGGCCGCCACTCTGGCGTTGCCGGGCGTGCAGGGCGGCTGGTTCGCTCTGCCCGATCCGTCAATGTTCGCTCAATATCAATCGCGCTATCAGGCTGCCTTTGGCGAGGCCCCGCATCCGATTTCCGGCCTTGCCTATGATGGTATCGCGGCCATCGGCGCGCTGGCCAAGCGCTCAAGCACCGGGGCGATCACCAAAGCCGATCTGACCCAGGGCGCGGGCTTTGTTGGCGTCAACGGCATTTTCCGTCTGAATGTCGATGGCACCAATGACCGTGGCCTTGCCATAGCACAGATCCGCAACAACCAGATGGTCATCATCGACGGCGCGCCGCGCAGCTTTGGCGGGGCGGGTTACTAATCTGCGATGACCACAACCATGCCTTTGGTGCCGGAACCAACCCTGTTGCTTCCGGCATCAGAGATCATCGACGCGCCCTCACTGCTTGCGGCCATCGCCGCCGAAATCACGGACACGCCTGATCCCCGCGCCGCCCGCGCCATCTCGGTGCGCCACATGACCGAGGCCCGCGCCCGCGCCACTCAGGCGCTTGCCGTCAGCTTCACCGCCCATCCGCATGAGGCGCGCGCCCTCATCCGCGCCAATTCCTATCTGACAGATGTGCTGGTCACCACCGCCCTTACAGTCGCCACCACCCACCTGCACCCGCGCCCCAATCCCACCACTTCGGAACATATCGCCGTGCTGGCCGTCGGTGGCTATGGCCGCGCCGAAATGGCCCCGTTTTCCGATGTCGACCTCTTGTTCCTTACGCCGTACAAAACCACGGCCTGGACCGAAAGCGTCATCGAATCCATGCTTTACATGCTGTGGGATCTGAAGCTGAAGGTTGGCCACGCTACCCGCACCATCAAAGACTGCATCCGTCTGGGGCGTGAGGATTTCACCATCCGCACCGCCCTTGTCGAGCACCGCTTCATCACCGGCCACGCGCCCCTTGCCACCGAGCTTGGCAACCGCCTCTGGACCGAGCTTTTCCACAACACCGGCCCCGAATTCATCGAGGCCAAACTCGCCGAACGTGCCCTGCGTCACAAACGCCAGGGCGGCCAGCGCTATGTGCTGGAACCCAATGTCAAAGAGGCCAAGGGTGGTTTGCGCGATCTGCAAACCCTGTATTGGATCGGCAAATACCTGCACCGGGTGCCCTCGGCCTCGGGCCTTGTCGCCGCAGGTCTGCTCGAGGCCGATGAATATATCGCCTTCCGCCGCGCCGAAGATTTTCTCTGGGCCGCGCGCTGTCATCTGCACTATCTGGCTGGGCGGGCGATGGATCAGCTTACCTTTGATATGCAGGTCGAGGTTGCCGCCCGCATGGGCTACCGTGACATGGGCGGCAGGCGGGCGGTCGAGCATTTCATGCAGGAATATTTCCGCCACGCCACCCGTGTGGGCGAGTTGACCCGCGTGTTCCTCACCCAACTTGAGGCCCGTCACGCCAAGCCCGCAGCCCGGCTTCTGGGCCTGTTCAAGCGTAAAAAGGTCAAGCCCGGCTTCAAACTGGTGCAAGGTCGTATCGACGTTGAAGACCCGGTGAAATTCCTCTCCGATCCCCTGAACCTTTTGCGCGTGTTCGAAGAGGGCCTGCGCTCGCGCTACCTTCTGCACCCCAATGTCATGCGCCTTGTCGCCGCCAACCTGCATCTGATTGACGATTCCGTCCGCGAAAACCCCGAAGCTGTGCGCATCTTCCTTGATCTCATGCTCAAGCACGGCAACCCCGAACGCGCCCTGCGCCGGATGAATGAACTTGACGTCCTGGGCGCCTTTATCCCCGAGTTTGAAAACATCGTCGCGATGATGCAATTCAACGTCTACCACCACTATACGGTGGACGAACACATCATCCAGACCATCTCGGTTCTGGCGCAGATCGAGCGCGGTGAGCTGATCGAGGATCTGCCGCTGTCCTCCTCCATCCTCAAGGCCGGGATCAACCGCAAGGTGATGTATGTGGCGCTCTTGCTGCATGACATCGGCAAGGGCCGCCCCGAAGATCATTCCATCATCGGCGCGCAAATCGCCCGCCGCATCGCGCCGCGCCTTCGCCTGACACCTGACGAATGTGAAACCGTCGAATGGCTGGTGCGCTATCACCTGTTGATGTCGGATGTGGCGCAAAAGCGCGATCTGGGTGATCCGCGCACCGTGCGCGATTTCGCCAAGGCAGTGAAAACCAAAAAGCGGCTTGATCTGCTTACCATCCTGACCGTTTGCGACATTCGCGGCGTCGGCCCCAATACCTGGAACAACTGGAAAGCCATGCTGCTGCGCCAGTTGCACAGCCAGACAACCGAGGCGCTGGAAGGCGGGCTTGAGAATTTCTCGGGCGAAAAGCATCAGGATCAGGCCAAGGCCGCGCTGAAAGCCCGCCTTGCCGATTGGGAGCCCAAGGCCCTGCGTCACGAGCTTTCCCGCCACTACGCCCCCTATTGGCAGGGTCTCTCCACCGATACCCAAGAGGTCTTCGCCCGCCTGCTCCACGGACTTGGTGAAGATGAAATCCGCATTGATCTGCACCCCGAACCCGCCCGCGACGCCACCCGCGCCTGTTTCGCGCTGGCCGATCATCCGGGCATTTTCTCGCGCCTTGCCGGGGCCTTGGCACTGGTCGGGGCCAATGTTGTCGATGCCCGCACCTATACCTCAAAGGATGGCTACGCGACTCCGGTGTTCTGGATTCAAGACGCCGAGGGCCACCCCTATGAGATCGAAAAACTCTCTCGCCTGCGCGCCATGATCGACAAAACCCTGCGCGGCGAGGTTCTGCCCCGCGAAGCCCTTGCAGACCGCGACAAGGTAAAAAAACGCGAGCGCGAATTCCGCTTTCCAACCCATATCACCATCGACAACGAAGGCTCGGAAATCTGCACCATCATCGAGGTCGACACCCGCGACCGCCCCGGCCTTCTGTATGACCTGACCCGCACCCTCGCCGCCAACAACATTTATATCGCCTCCGCCGTGATCGCCACCTACGGCGCGCAGGTGGTCGACAGCTTTTATGTCAAAGACATGTTCGGGCTGAAACTGCACACCAAGGCCAAGCAAGAGGCGCTGGAAAAGAAACTGCGGCAGGCAATCACCGAAGGGGCTGAGCGGGCGAAGCTTTAGGGCCCTCTTCCCCCCAAAGGCCGTTTGCCCTAGGCAGAGCATTGGCAAAGCTTACCCAAACCCACGTTGGACGCGAATGAAACCGATCAGCCTGATGCGCTCTATCCTTACCGTTGGCGGCTGGACGCTGTTGTCGCGCGGGGCGGGGTTTGCGCGCGATATGATGATGGCGGCCTATCTGGGGGCAGGTCCGGTGGCCGATGCCTTTAACGTCGCGTTTTCATTGCCAAACATGTTCCGCCGCTTCTTCGCAGAGGGTGCGTTCAACATGGCCTTCGTGCCGATGTTCTCGAAAAAACTTGAGGCGGGCGAGGATGCCGAGACCTTCGCCCAAGACGCCTTCAACGGCTTGGCCGCGATTTTGCTGGTGTTTTCGATCATCGGCACCCTGGCCATGCCCTTCTTGGTCTTTGCGATGGCCTCGGGCTTTGTCGGCGATCAACGCTTTGATTTGGCTGTGCTTTATGGCCAGATCGGCTTCAATTACATCTTCTTTATCAGCCTTGTCGCCCTGCTCTCGGGCGTGCTGAACGCCTATGGCCACTTCACCGAAGCGGGTTTCGTGCCCGTCCTGATGAACCTGATCTTCATTGCCGCCATGTGGCTCGCTGTCTGGTTCGGCTGGAACATGGGCCTTACCTTGGCGTGGACGGTTCCAGTGACCGGCGTGGCCCAACTTGCCTTCACCTATTACTCGGCCCGCCGCCTGGGCTTTCGCATCCCGCTGCGCTTACCGAAAGTGACGCCGGATCTCAAGCGCTTGGCCCTTATCGCCGCCCCTGCCGTGCTGGCCGGGGGCGTCGTGCAGATCAACCTTCTTGTCGGCCGCCAGGTTGCCAGTGCCACCGAGGGCGCAATTTCCTGGCTGGTCTACGCCGACCGCCTCTATCAACTGCCGCTGGGCGTGGTCGGCATCGCCATTGGCACCGTGCTGCTGCCCGACCTTTCCCGCCGCCTGCGCGCGGGCGACGCAGAAGGTGGCCGCGCCAGTTTCAACCGTGGCACCGAATTTGCCCTCGCCATGACCATCCCCGCCGCCGTAGCCCTGATCGTGATTGCCACCGCGCTCACGCAAGTTCTTTACCAGCGCGGAAAATTTGGTGCAGAGGATACCTATTCCGTGGCGCTGGCACTGGCGATCTACGGTGCTGGGCTGCCTGCTTTCGTGCTGCACAAAGTCCTGCAACCGCTGTTTTACGCCCGCGAAGACAGCCGCAGCCCCTTTCGCTATGCGCTGATTTCGATGGTGGTGAACGTGGTTCTGGCCGTTGGTCTGGTCGGTTATATCGGCTTTTCCGCCGCCGCCTGGGCCACCACGCTTTCCGGCTGGATCATGGTCGCGCAATTGTGGCTTGGTTCGCGCAAAATGGGCGATGAGGCGCGGTTCGATGCGCGCTTTCTACACCGTTTGCCCCGTATCCTGGCGGCTTCTGCGCTTATGGCGGCGGCGCTTTATGCCGGGAATATCCTTCTTGATCCGTGGCTTGCAACCCATGGCCTGCGCTATGCCGCGCTCGCCATCCTGATCGCCACCGGCATGGCCACCTATGGCATCGCCGGCACTCTGCTGGGTGCGTTCCGGCTGTCAGATTTCCGCTCCCTGCGCCGTCAACGCTGACGCAGACGATCAGCCACCCGCCCAAACCCGCCGGGACTGACCACGAAAGACAGGAAAAACCCTGCCGCAAAGCCGGCAATATCGGCCACCCAATCCCAACCACCACCGAATAACACGCCGAAAACCAACTGAAATGCCAGCAAGAACCCGATCATGGTGAATGCACGGAACTGGTTCACCCCGGTTCCGGCAAGCCGTACCCAAAGCAGAAAGGTGAAGGCCCCGATCAGCCCATAGACTGGCGGATAGGCCCCAAACAGAGGAGCATGGATCTCTGGCACCGCCATATAGGCCGCGCCTCCGGCAATCGACGATCCAACAAACACCACCAGCAAGGCCCACCAGCGGAAGATCTCACCCACAAATTTGCCCATAGCCAGCAAGATCACCACCGCAAACAACGCATGCGTCATGCTGCCATGGACAAAGGGATAGCTGACAAAGCGCATTAGCGCCTCCAGCGGAAACTGGCTGGTTTCCCATAATTGTCGCGCATAATCCGGCGCAAAGGCGTATTTTTGCAGCATTTCAAGCCGCCAACCGACAGCATTGGCACCCCCAACAACCCCATTTGCCCCCAGGCTGACGACAAGCTCTATCGCCACCATCGGCAAGGCCAGCAGCCAGACAATCGGCGGCAAAGGGTTCAACGGTGGCGCATTATGATCCTGGTTCATCGCAATCTCCTGTGCGTCGATTGACGCCCCTGCCCGCCAGCGATAAGCCACAAGCGCAGCTTTTTCCAGATGGAGTTACCCATGTCCGAGCCGGTCCAAACGCCTCAGACCTTCCCAACCCGCATTTTCTCGGGGATTCAGCCCTCGGGCGGTCTGACCCTTGGCAATTACCTTGGCGCACTCAAACGCTTTGTCGAAAAGCAGGATGAGGGGATTGAGACGATTTTTTGCATGGTCGACATGCACGCGATCACCGTCTGGCAAGACCCCGAAAAGCTGCGCCAGCAAACGCGTGAGGGGGCGGCGGCGTTCATTGCGGCGGGGATTGATCCGAAACGCTCGATCCTGTTCAACCAAAGCCAGGTGACAGCCCATGCCGAACTGGCTTGGATTTTCAACTGTGTCGCCAGGTTGGGCTGGATGAACCGGATGACCCAGTTCAAGGACAAGGCGGGCAAGAATGCCGAGGCTGCGAGCCTAGGGCTTTACGCCTATCCTGCACTGATGGCCGCCGATATCATGGCCTATCACGCCACCCATGTGCCCGTTGGCGAAGACCAGAAACAGCATCTTGAGCTGACCCGCGACATCGCGATGAAGTTCAACCATGACTTCAAGGTGGAGTTCTTCCCGATTGTCGAGCCCGTCATCGAAGGTGCCGCCACCCGGGTGATGAGCCTGCGCGATGGCACCAAAAAGATGTCGAAATCCGATCCGTCGGATCAATCACGCATCAATCTGACCGATGATGCCGACACAATCGCCGCCAAGATCCGTAAGGCCAAGACCGACACCGAGCCGTTGCCAGACAGCCTTGAAGGCCTGAAAGACCGGCCCGAGGCGCGCAATCTGGTGAATATCTATGCGGCCTTGGCCGGACACTCGCCCGAACAGGTGATCAAGGATTTTGCCGGTGCGCAGTTTGGCACCTTCAAACCGGCCCTGGCCGATCTGGCGGTGGCGACGCTTTCACCGATCACGACCGAGATGACGCGACTGATGACAGACCCAACCGAGATCGACCGGATTCTGGGTGACGGTGCCGCGCGAGCCGACAAAATTGCCCGCCCGATTCTCGACAAGGTTTATGATATCGTCGGCATGATCCGCTCGCGCCCGGTCTGATGCTCCGGCGTTTTGCCCGGCTTTTGCTGTTTGCGGCTTTTGCCGCATCGCTGGCAGTCACCGGGTTGAATGTGGCGCGTATCGCCAGCCAGCCCGAGTTGGCCGCGCTGCGGGATGCGACCATTGACGAGTTTGTTGCCGCCAGCGAGGCAATGCTGGCGGCGGCAGCAACGCCAGAGCTGTTGCAGGCTCATGTCGCCAATCGTCTTGCAGAAGATCCGCGCAATTGGCTGGCATTGGACGCGTTGATCGATCTTGCGGCCGAGCGCAAGATCGGGTTGCCGCCTTCGCTCAGCGCTGCAATCGAGATCGCGCGCGAGGATGATCACGGCTATTATTCGCAAATCACCTCTTGTGCGCAATGCGCCTATGATCCGGCGCTGTGTTCGCTTGAACAGGTTATGGTGTGTCAGGCCCCTGTGGCGCTGACCCCAATCGGAGATATTGCGGGAACTGCGCGGGCGGGGGTGGCCTATGCCAGCGGGGGTGAGGTGGATCAGATTGACCTTGCGCTCTCGACGGTTGGGCTGGGGGCAACGCTGGCCGTGGTGGTTTCTGGCGGATCGTCTGGTGTGCTCAAGGCAGGGGCTGGGCTTGCGAAGCTGGCGCGCAAGATGGGGCGGCTTTCGCCTCGGCTGGTTGAAATGGCAATGACGGCGGCTCGGCGCGGGATTGATTGGGCGGGGCTTCCTTCCGTGCGCTCGATGGACGAGCTTCGCGCGGTGGTGCGAAGTGAAGAGTTCGCGCCACTCACGGCGACCTTGCTGGATCTGGACCGGCTGCGGATGGCCACGGATGCGACGACGGCACTGCATTTGCTGCCGATGGTGGATGATGCGGCGGATGCCCGCAGATTGGCAGTTGCTGCCGAGGCGCTGGGGCCGAAACTGGTGGGCCGGGCAGAGATTCTGGGCAAGGCACGGCTGTTTCGCGCCAGCTATCGGATGAGCAAAGCGGCCTGGGGGCTGGCAACGGGATGGATCGCGCTGATGGTTTCGCTGGCGGGTTTGATCGGACACGGATTGCAGAGCGTGGCGTTTGCGGCGCTGCGACGGATGGCGCGTGCGGGTTGAAGGCCTTGCGTTTGAGCGACACGGCGGTCATGATTGCGCGGCCATGGGGGAGCCTTGATGCGGAAGTTTCTGGTCGTGCTGGATGACAGCCGGGAGTGTTTGAACGCGATGCGGTTTGCAGCGTTGCGGGCGTCGCATACCGGGGGTGGGGTTCAGGTGGTGTCGATCATTCCACCCGAGGAGTATCAACATTGGCTGGGCGTGGCCGACCTGATGCGGGCCGAGGCGCGCGAGCGGATTGAAGCGCATTTCGAGGTTTTTGCAAAATGGATGCGGGATAAAAACGGGGTCAACCCGGAATTGGTGATCCGCGAAGGCGATCCGGTGGCCGAGATTTTGGCCCAGGTTCGTGATGATCCTCAAATCGGGGTTCTGGTTCTGGGTGCCGGGACCGAGAAATCCGGGCCAGGACCATTGGTCACGGCGATGACGCGTTCGTCAGGCAGCCTTCCGATCCCGATCACGATTGTTCCGGGGGATATGTCCAAGGAGCGGCTGGAGAGCATTACCTGACACGCTCAGGCTTGGCGTGCTTGAAATCTATATGTTTATATCAATATCTTACCGATGCACATTTACGCCAAGTCTGCCATTTAGCCATGACTTCAGCGCATTTCGCACATGCAGCATTGCTCCTTTCGCATCTGCGGCAATTGTCCTAATCTGATCACAGGGGAGGACAGACAGGAGTTTATCATGTGCTATATTGCCCCCCGGAAATCCGCCCTCAAAGCCATAGCCGTCAGCAGCAAGGATGAGTTCGAAGCCTATTACTCGGCAGAACCAACGCCCCAGCCAGTCAAACTCTCCCCGGAATTGAGCGCGCTTGATCTGATGTATGCCTATTACGACGCGGCCTGAGGCCAGATTCGGTTACTGCGACGATTTTGACCAATCTGGAATCGTTCCAAACTTGACTTATCCCCCCGTCGGGCGCATATCCGACTGGAATAGTCGGAGAAAGCCAATGTTCATCCAGACCGAATCGACGCCCAACCCTGCAACGCTGAAATTCCTGCCCGGTCAGACCGTACTGGAATTGGGTACAGCCGATTTTCCCAGTGTCGAAGCGGCGGCAAAATCGCCGCTGGCCAACCGCATTTTTGCCACCGGCCAAGTGACTGGTGTGTTTTTCGGCTCGGATTTCGTGACCGTGACCAAGGCAGAAGCGGCGGAGTGGCAGCATATCAAGCCCGCGATCCTTGGCGCGATCATGGAGCATTTCCAATCTGGTGCCCCGGTCATCCACGGCGAAGCGGCCTCAAACGGCCATGCGGCGCATGAGGGGCCGGATAGCGACATCGTCAAGCAGATCAAAGAGTTGCTGGATACGCGCGTGCGGCCTGCCGTGGCGCAAGACGGTGGTGACATCACCTTTCACGGCTTTGACCGTGGGGTTGTCTATCTGCGTATGAAGGGCGCTTGCGCGGGATGCCCGTCTTCGACGCTGACCCTGAAAATGGGAATCGAGAATCTGTTGCGCCACTATATCCCCGAAGTGCTTGAGGTGCGTCCGGTTGCCGCCTGAAGCGATTCTGGCCTTTGACACATCGGCGGCGCATTGCGCCGCCGCTTTGCTGTTGGGCGACAGGATTACGCTGGCCCATGAGGATATGGAGAAGGGCCAGGCCGAGCGGCTGATGCCGTTTTTGCAAGAACTGCTTGCCCGCGAAGGCATCACCTGGGCTGATCTGACAGCGATTGCCGTAGGCATCGGGCCAGGCAATTTTACCGGGGTGCGCATTGCCGTAGCAGCGGCGCGCGGGTTGGCGCTTGGCTTGGGAATTCCTGCAATCGGGATCACAAAGCTGGAGGCAGTAGCCTATGGCTTGCCGCGTCCGATGACGGTGATCGAGGATGCTCGGCGCGGCGAGGTCTATGTACAGGAATTCTCCGAGACCGGCGCAGGTTCTGCGCGGGTGCTCAGCCGAGCCGAAGCTGGTGCTATTGCCGGAGCGATCACAGGTTCAGGCTGCGATGGCCTGCCCGCCGCGATGCCTCTGGCCGAAGCGATGGTGCGGATTGCGGCAACACGGGCACAAAGCCCCCAGCCCCGCCCTGCCCCGTTCTATCTGCGCGGGGCCGATGCCAGCCCACCCAGCGATCCGCCGCCGGTTATTTTGCCTGAACCGGCGGGGCTATGACCGGCGCACAGATGGAGGCCCTGCACCGGGCCTGTTTCACCGTGCCGCGCCCATGGTCGGCGGCAGAGTTTTCCGATTTACGGGCCAGTCCCTTGTGTTTCGTGGTTGGCGATGCACAGGGTTTTGCCATGGGCCGGGTGGTGGCCGGAGAAGCCGAGTTGCTGACTTTGGCGGTGGACCCGCTGTTGCGCCGGCATGGGATTGGAACAGCATTGGTGCAACGGTTCGTGGAACAGGCCCGCAAGCGCGGCGGTGAGCAGGCCTTCTTGGAGGTGGTTGCGGACAATGAAGCAGCAAAGTCGCTGTATCTTGCGGCAGGTTTTGCCGTGACGGGGGTGCGGCGGGGATATTACCACTCTTCCGATGGCAGCCGACGCGATGCGCTGATCATGACCCGAACGTTATGATACCAGCACAGCCCCATTTAGACCCTTCGGTTCAGTGCTGCGGGACCAAGACCTAGATGACGGGCGCGGTGCCTCGTTTCGCTCTTATCTCTTGCGCGAGTTGTGTCTTGCTGACAGCCAGAGCCAAATTGACGCAATTTTCGAATTGGGCACGGGGGCATGTGATGCAGGGCACCAGTTTCGAAATTGTGAGTTCCTCGAGGTTACGGGAAGGGTCGATCTGCTTCACGCCTCTCAGTGTTGATCGGCTCCAAAGCAAGCACCGCCTGCGATATGACCCCAATGAGAGCGGCGCTTTTGCCAAGACTGATTGGACGATTCGT
>JAGPBG010000313.1 GCA_018063485.1 Cypionkella sp. | reverse complement strand
GGCGTTTCAGGTGCTTACCCTTTGTGCCAGGCGCGGATCTGCCATGGCAAGGCTGCAAAGCCTGCGCAGTGCCAGATATCCGTAATCGGCATTGGCGTGCAGAAAATCAGCCGTCGGATGGGCAACCGGCGCGGTGATATCGGGGGTTAGGCGCACCGACCCCTGACAAAACGCATCAGCAGTAAACAGGGCATCGGTGATGGTGTCGGGCGGCTGCGGTACATAGGTTTCGGGCAAGGCCCGAGCCGTCTCTTCAAAAAGATCCGCCAGGCGCTGGGCATCGCCCTGGCGGCGCATCCGCCGGAACGCCGGAAACTTGCCCTTCATGTCCAGCATCGCCAGGCCGGGGCGCGGCTGGCATTGCAGGTAGATTGGTGCGGAACTGGCGCTTCGGATGCGCGCGGCCAGTGTCAGACTCAGGCTTTGGCGCATCTGTGCGTTCAACACCGCACTCAAAAGCGCACGGCTCAGCAAAGGGCGGTCAGGATCAGGGCGCGCCCATTGGTGCATCCCGTTGCAGCGAAATCTGCGATAGAGCATATCCAGAACAAAGATATTGAGCCCTAAGCCCACCAAAACAAAGAAATCATACCCGGCAAGGTCGATATCGCAGACACCACCAAAGCGTTCGAAATCGGCAGCCGTTTCGGGGGTTGTGGGGCGCAGCTTGCTGCCGTCCACACGGGTGTTCGCCAAACCGGCTTGACCAGAGCCGATGAAATCAAGATGAAAGCCGGTTGGGATTGCGCCAGGCCGGGCGGCGGCAAAACGCAGGGCGGCAAGGTGGGAATTGCCAAGGATGCAGCCGCGAAGGGTCATCCCGAAAAGGCTTCCAGCAATTGTTCCTCGCAGATCACCGATGCGGGTTCATCCACTTGCGAGGCGGGTGGCGCAGCGATGTATGCATCGGCAAGACCATAGGCGGGCAGAAAGCACGACATGACGCGCGCCACGCCGCTGGCACGAACCTGCCGCAGGTTCGGCTCATACCATTGGCCGCGCGATGCGGGTGAGGTGATGATTTCATAGGATGGGAAGTAATCAACATCGTCGTGGTCGGCGGCGAAATCACCTGCCGCGGCACGTAAACTCGCCTTCGACCGGATGGTGGCCGCCAACACATGATTGCCCGAGGCGGTGGCGGTCAGTGGCACCGGTGAGACGGTCAGCAACAGCCGGATTGCGGGGTTGACCTGATGCAACAGGCTGCGGATCGCGGCCAGATCCGCGAGTATTTCGGGGTAGCGGAAATTCTGGAACGCGGTGCTCTCGGCGCTGTATTCACCCGCAATCACGCCGGGGCACAGCGGTAGTGTGCGGCCCGAGGCCAGATCGCACCAGCTTTCGGTCATCCCAAGCGTGAAAATGAAAGTGGTGATTTGTCCCAGCATCGTGCGGATTGCGGCCAGATGTTCGGCCCTGTGCAGCCGCACTTCACGTTCCGACTCAAGGCCATCGGGTTCAATATTGGGGCGAAGGGCATCGAAGTAACGGCGCTTCTTGCGCCAGATTGGAGTTTCGGGGGCGGAATCATTCAGCGCCTCGGCCAAAAGTTGAACCATCTGCCGCGGGGTGTAGATATTGCCGTATCGGCAGGAATAGAGGCCAAAGCCAAAGCGCGCCGCCTCATCCTCGGACAGAAAGGGTGGGCTGGGTTCTGTCACCACGATCTGCACACCCGCCCGCGACAAGGCGCGGCCAATGTGCTGGGCAAAGCACGAGCCGGCAGTGCCAATCCGGTCCCTGGTGCCAAGCAGGAATTTCGGGGTGAACAGGCCGGTCAGATTTTCACCCTCTGCGTCGGCTACAGCTTTGGCCCAAAAGGACTGCGGCGCGGCGCTTTGATAGGGATGCATCTGACCACTCCACTTGTAACAAAGGCATTTTGACCGGTGGCGTGTGGTTTGCAAGCGAACTGACGGTCAAAACAGAAAGTTGCCGACGTCGAGCATCTTGAGCGCTACATTTTGCATCAGGATATTGTCGCCATCAGGCAGGGTGATCAGCACGTCGCGGCCCTTGGTGACAAAAGACAGGTCGCCAAAGCCGATGTGATAGCTGCTGAGGTCGATCTTGTCAGAGCGGTCGCGAAAATCGGTGATAATGTCGGCACCGCTGTTGGGGCGGAACACGAAGATATCCGCGCCCGGACCACCGGTCAGTGTGTCGTTGCCTGCGCCGCCTGCAAGTGTATCGTTACCGGCCCCGCCAAAGGCGCTGTCATTGCCGCCGCGCCCGTCAAAACGGTCATTGCCAGCGTCAAGCCAGACAGAATCATTGGCAGTGGAGCCGATCATCACATCATCGCCCGCTCCGGCCACTATCCGCAAGGCGAGGCCGTCGAGGGTGATGTGATCCGCGCCTTTGGTCAGAAAGACTTTCTCCACCG
Organism: Cypionkella sp.; assembly: GCA_018063485.1. GTDB lineage: Bacteria > Pseudomonadota > Alphaproteobacteria > Rhodobacterales > Rhodobacteraceae > CBDUEF01. Next base: position 1,242 of record JAGPBG010000313.1, on the reverse strand, counting down.
AAACCAGATCAATCATCAGGCTTCCCAGTTTGGTCAAACCGTAAATCCGAATGACATCATCACCCGATCCAATCAATTCAACGGGTTGCATGCTGGAACCGAGTTTGACGCAATCCGTGCCGGTGGCACCGAAGGCTTGATAGAGGCCGTCTTGCGTGAAGATGAAGGTATCATTGCCCGAGGTGCCGATCTTGTAGTTGATCAATGGCGCGGCCATCCGCGCCAACGCGGTCTGGTTGTCCGGCGGGCTGAATGCGGCATCCCCCAACGCCTGGCCAAGGATTGGGCCAAAACCGGGGCTGTAGTGCAGCCCATCGGCGCGAAAAATCTTGGCGGCCGGGAACTTGGTGGCTGCGGCAAGGGCATCGGGATCAATCAGAGTGCTGTGGTCAACCTTGTGGTCAAAAGCCTTTTGGGCGGCCTGAACGGTGTGCCAATTGGCCTGGCGGCGACCATCCGGCGCGCCGATCACGTCGACATTGTCGGAAAGACCCGAGATCACGAATTCATGCTGGCCAAAGCGGGCAGTCAGATCAGCAGCCATGGCCGTAAGATTGGTCAGGTATTTGGCCGATGCTCCGGCGTTCCAGGTATCAGCCTCGCCCTGCACCCAGACCACCCCCGCGAGATAGGCCCCGGGGATATAGGTGGGGGAGGCCGGATCTAGCATGGCCGTGATCTGCGCAATCAGAGCAATGTATAATTCGCCCGACGGGGCGGCCCAATCGCCGGTGCCACGGTCCAGAGTGTCCGAAAGTGGCGCGCCTCCCATGGCTTGCTGAATCATCAGTCCGCCATGCTGTGCCACTGATTGCATGACGCCGATACTGACCGAAGAATTGGACGCATTTGACTGCCCTGCAAGGACAACGACGGGGATCGGCGTGGGAATTGGCATGGCTGTCTCCGGGATGTATTGGGGACAGGTTGACCTTTTCAACGCTAATGAAGGCTGAATGGTGTGGGGCAAAAGCGGCAACGGGCCTTAGAAAGCATTGCCGATTTTAGGCAGATTGTATCGATTCCAGTGGGCGCAGGAACCCGATCCTTTTTGCGCCAAGCGGGGTATCAAGACAGGTGCCGCCAGCCAAGCGGATGTCTTTCGTTTCGGGCGTTGCTGTGCCGGATTTGAACGTGCCTGCACCATCACAGTGGAGTTGCAACGATCAGCCGTGGGTGTCATAGCTGAACGCTTCACCCGCGCCGACCAGAGTGGTGCTTTAGGAAAGCCCGGTGTAGCCA
>JAGPBG010000020.1 GCA_018063485.1 Cypionkella sp. | reverse complement strand
GCCGTTGGCAGCCTCGCAAGCGGTTTTCAGCACAGCCTGATAGGCGGGCGGCAGGCTGTTCCACTTGTCTAGGTTGATCAAGGTCGCCAGCGTCGGGCCACCTTCCCACCAGCCGGGATAGTAGTAATAGGGCGCAACTTTGTAAAAGCCGAGCTTTTCATCATCATAGGGGCCAACCCATTCGGCGGCGTCGATGGTGCCTTTTTCCAGCGAGGGGTAAATATCGCCGCCCGCGATTTGTTGCGGGACAACGCCCAATTTCTCGATCACCTTGCCCGCAAATCCGCCGATGCGCATTTTCAGGCCCTGAAGATCGGCCAGTGAGTTGATTTCCTTGCGATACCAGCCGCCCATCTGCACACCGGTATTGCCGCAAGCCAGTCCATAGAGGTTCTGGGTAGCATAGAATTCATTCATCATGTCCTGACCGCCGCCGAAATACAGCCAAGCATTCATCTGGCGCACGTTCATGCCGAAAGGCGTGGCACACCCCAAAGCATAGGTTGGATCTTTGCCCCAGAAATAATAGGGTGCGGTGTGGCAGGCCTCGACCGTGCCCGAGGCCACCGCCTCGGCGGCCTCAAGACCGGGAACCAGTTCACCCGCCGGAAACACTTGCAGCGTCAGGTTGCCGTCGGTCATTTCCGAGATGTATTTCGACATGGTTTCCGCGGCGCCGAAAATGGTGTCGAGCGCCTTGGGGAAGGAAGAGGTCACGCGCCAGGTGATTTTGGGGTTTTCTTGCGCAATGGCCGGAGCGGCCAAAACCGAGGCACCGGCTGCGGCAACACCACCCACGCTGGCCTTGGTCAGAAAGGAACGACGATCCATATGGTTCTCCCTTGTGTAACAGCTTGTTGTAACAGCTTGTTGTAACAGCTTGCGGATCGGCAAAGCCATTTTGCAATGCGCAACTCTAACCGCCGAAAAGGCGGTTGAGAACTGGTTTTTCCTCGCTCGGCGGGGTTCTGGTTATTCCAGCCATTTTGTTATGATTGCGCTTCAACTGCTGCAAATGCTTCATCGACAGCAAAAATCTGGCCGGGTTTGAAGCTGATTTTGATAAAACAGAGCTGCCTGCCCTTGCATGTGCAGAATAAAATCCAACATTGCGTCCACACCCCATGACAGATGGGGAAACAGGGACTTGAAGGATCTTCATGACTTATCTGATATTTGTTGCCGGCCTGATTGCGTTGACACTGGGCGGAGAGTTTCTGGTTCGCGGGGCATCGGCAATAGCGCGGCATTTCAGGCTGTCGCCCATGTTGATCGGTTTGACGATCGTGGGATTTGGCACTTCTGCCCCCGAATTGCTGGTTTCGGTGCAGGCGGCCCTTGCAGATCAACCGGGGATAGCCATTGGCAATGTGTTGGGGTCCAACATCGCCAACGCTTTGTTGATCCTGGGTATTTCAGCGCTGATTGCGCCGTTGATGATCCCCGTCAGAAAGATATGGCGCGATTTGGCGTTCATGCTTGGAGCAACCGCACTCATTTGGCTGATGCTGCTGGACGGCTGGATCGGGCGCGCGAATGGGGTGCTCTTGCTGATTGGGTTGGGCGCTTTTCTGGCCACTGCCTTTCTGACCGGGAAAGCCGATCAAATGGATGACACTGCCCCGCGGATGGCCCCTCCGATGGCTTGGGCGATGACGATTGGCGGCCTGATCGTGATGGTGTTCGGCGCACGGTTGCTGGTGGAAAGTGCGACCGAAATCGCGCGATCTTTCGGGATTTCCGAAGCGGTGATCGGATTGACCATTGTGGCCGTGGGAACCTCGCTGCCGGAATTGGCAACCTCGGTGATTGCAGCCCTGCGCAAGCAGACCGAGATTGCTGTGGGCAATATTGTAGGTTCGAACATCTTCAACATTCTCGGGATTCTGGGCATCACAGCGGTGATTTCCCCCATCCCTGCTGATCCGCGTTTCGCCCATGTCGATATGTTCTGGGTGGCGGGCTCGGCGATTGCCCTGACCGCGATGGCCGTGGCCTGGGGTGGGTTGCCGCGCAAGGCCGGGGTGGCGCTGTTGCTGGCCTATGCGGTGTTTATGGCGCTCATTTGAGCGGGTGCTGGCAGGAACGGGCGGCAGTTTTGCATAAATTACGATAGCAGCGCAGCAATTGGAATAAATATTCAAAATTGAGGCCCCATGCGACACTTTTGCTGTCTTTTTGCTGTTGACGCCATTTAAGGCCCGCCATAATGTCCGCTCAAGCCTGAAGGAGCGGAGAATGTCCCTTATTCCAGTAGTCCGAAAGACGCGCATGGGCCGGTAACGGTTGACCATCAGGTTGCCCATGCGCCCCCGAAAGCCCTTCGGGGGCTTTTTGTTGACACTCAAGACCAAACGAACGGTAGCCAAGGATAGACCGATGACACGTCAGATGACCGGAGCGGAAATGGTGGTTCAGGCCCTGAAGGATCAGGGTGTGGAGGTGGTCTTTGGTTATCCCGGTGGTGCTGTCCTTCCGATCTATGACGCGATTTTCCAGCAAAACGACATTCGCCATATCCTCGTGCGCCATGAACAGGGTGCTGTGCATATGGCCGAAGGCTATGCGCGCTCAACCGGCAAGCCCGGCGTGGCGCTGGTCACATCGGGACCGGGGGCGACCAATGCAGTAACGGGCCTGACCGATGCCTTGATGGATTCGATCCCGATCATCGTTTTGTCTGGTCAGGTGCCCACCTTCATGATCGGCACCGATGGCTTTCAAGAGGCCGACACTGTGGGCATCACCCGCCCCTGTACCAAGATGAACTGGCTGGTGAAGGATACCGCCAAGCTGTCGGAAACCATTCACACCGCTTTTCATGTTGCCACCGCTGGCCGTCCCGGCCCGGTGCTGATCGACATCCCCAAGGATGTGCAATTCGCCACGGCGACCTATACGCCCAAGGAAAAGCTGCGTCCGTCGCATTATCAACCGCGCGTGAAGGGCGATATTTCCGCCATCACCGAGATGGTGGATCTGATGGAAACCGCCGCGCGTCCGCTGTTTTATACCGGTGGCGGGGTGATCAACTCGGGCGTGGCCGCAAGTCAGTTGTTGCGCGAATTTGTCGAGGCGACCGGCTTTCCGATCACCTCGACCCTGATGGGTCTGGGCGCCTATCCGGCGAGTGGTAAGCATTGGCTGGGCATGTTGGGGATGCACGGGCTTTATGAGGCCAATCTGGCGATGCATGGTTGCGATCTGATGATCAACATCGGCGCGCGCTTTGATGACCGCATCACCGGGCGGATTGCCGATTTCAGCCCCCATTCCAAGAAGGTGCATGTCGACATTGATGCATCCTCCATCAACAAGGTGATCCGGGTGGATGTGCCGATCCTGGGCGATGTTGGCCATGTGCTGGAGGATGCCTTGCGCATCTGGAAGGCGCGCGGGCGCAAGGTGAACAAGGACGGTTTGGCCAAATGGTGGAAGCAGATCGCCGAATGGCAGGCAATCAAATGCCTGAGCTACAAGCCCTCGACCAATACCATCAAACCGCAATACGCTCTGGAACGGCTGGAGGCGCTCACCAAGGGGATGGACCGCTATATCACCACCGAAGTCGGCCAGCATCAGATGTGGGCGGCGCAATATCTGGGCTTTGAAGGCCCGAACCGCTGGATGACCTCGGGCGGCTTGGGCACGATGGGTTACGGCCTGCCCGCCTCGATCGGTGTGCAGGTGGCACATCCCGAAGCCTTGGTGATCAACGTCGCCGGTGAGGCCTCGTGGCTGATGAACATGCAAGAAATGGGCACAGCGATGCAGTTTCGCGCGCCGGTCAAGCAGTTCATCCTCAACAATGAGCGCCTTGGCATGGTGCGCCAGTGGCAGGAATTGCTGCATGGATCGCGGTTCAGCCATTCCTGGAGCGAGAGCCTGCCCGATTTTGTGAAACTGGCCGAGGCCTTTGGCTGCAAGGGCATCCTTTGCACCGATCCCGCCAAGCTGGACGACTGCATCCGCGAAATGCTGGCCTATGACGGTCCGGTGATTTTCGATTGCCGCGTTGAAAAGCACGAAAACTGCTTCCCGATGATCCCTTCGGGCAAACCGCATAATGAAATGCTGCTGGGCGAGGCCGATACACATGGCGTGATCAAAGCCGCAGGCGCGGTTCTGGTTTAAGCCTGTAATGTATATACATATGAAAGTGGGCGAAACATGTCAGCTTTGAATATCAAAAAGGGTGCGACCAGCCATTCGGCTTATGATCTGCGCGATCCCAATGCACAGGTGATCGAGACGCATACGCTGGCTGTCGTGGTCGCCAACGAAAGCGGGGTTCTGGCGCGGGTGATTGGCCTGTTTTCGGGGCGCGGCTACAATATCGAAAGCCTGACGGTGGCCGAAACCGATCACGCGGCACATCTGAGCCGGATCACGGTTGTCACCTCGGGCACGCCGCAGGTGATCGAGCAGATCAAGGCGCAACTGGCCCGCATGGTGCCGGTTCATGCGGTGCATGATCTGACGGTCGAAGGCCCGTCAGTGCAGCGCGAGCTTGCATTGTTCAAAGTGTCAGGTCGTGGCGAGTCGCGGATTGAAGCCCTGCGCCTGGCCGAGATTTTCCGTGCCAATGTCGTCGACAGCACGCTGGAGAGTTTCGTCTTCGAGATGACCGGCACGCCCGAAAAGATCGACGCCTTTGCCGATCTGATGCGCCCGCTGGGCCTGCGCGATCTGGCGCGCACTGGAGTGGCGGCGCTGTCGCGCGGGGCCTGAGCGGCCGGAACACCTTTGCGCGACAATCCCGCGTAGGCCATTGGAAACGGCGCGCTTCTGGCCTAGAGTGCGGGGCGAAAACAGGAGACGCCGATGATTGTCGAGCTTGGACATTTTGCGCTTGTATTGGCCTTTGCCGTTGCGCTGGTGCAGATGATCATCCCGATGATCGGCGCGCAAAGGCGGGATGCCCGGCTAATGGCGCTGGCCGACCCGGCGGCGATTGTGCAATTCCTGCTGATCGGGTTTTCCTTTGCCGCCTTGACCTATGCCTTTGTGGTTTCAGACTTTTCCCTGCGTCTGGTGGTGCTGAATTCGCATACCGACAAGCCGGTGCTTTACAAGTTTGCCGGGGTTTGGGGCAACCATGAAGGATCGCTGCTCTTGTGGGTGCTGGCGCTGTCGGGCTTTGGCGCTTGTGCGGTATGGTTTGGGGACAATCTGCCCCCCTCACTGAAAGCACGGGTCTTGTCGGTGCAGGGCGCGATTGGTGTGGCCTTTCTGGCCTTCATGCTGTTCACCTCGAACCCTTTTTTGCGCCTCGAAGTGCCGCCGATGAATGGCAATGATCTGAACCCCTTGCTGCAAGACCCCGGTTTGGCCTTTCATCCCCCCTTCCTTTACCTGGGCTATGTTGGCCTTTCGATGAGCTTTTCCTTTGCCGTCGCGGCCCTGTTGGAAGGGCGGATTGATGCTGCCTGGGCGCGCTGGGTGCGGCCCTGGACGCTGGCTGCGTGGATTTTCCTGACCATCGGCATCGCCTTGGGATCGTGGTGGGCCTATTACGAATTGGGCTGGGGCGGGTTCTGGTTCTGGGATCCGGTTGAGAACGCCTCCTTCATGCCCTGGCTGCTGGCCACCGCCTTGCTGCATTCGGCGATCGTTGTGGAAAAGCGCGAAAGCCTGAAGGCGTGGACGATCCTGCTGGCGATTCTGGCCTTTGGCTTTTCGCTGATCGGCACCTTTATCGTGCGCTCGGGCGTGATCACCTCGGTGCATGCCTTTGCCAATGATCCCGAGCGCGGCGTGTTCATCCTGATGATTTTGGCCGTGTTCATGGGCGGCGCTTTGATGCTGTTTGCGCTGCGGGCGGGAGCGCTGGAGGCGCGGGGCGTGTTTGGCATGGTCAGCCGGGAAACCGCGTTGGTGGTCAACAACCTGCTGCTGGCGGTTGCGGCGCTGGTGGTGTTTGTCGGCACCATCTGGCCCCTGGTGGCCGAACTGCTGTGGAACCGAAAGCTGAGCGTGGGCGAGCCGTTTTTCAACGCGGCCTTCACGCCGTTCATGGTGGGTTTGGCGTTGCTGTTACCCTTTGGGGCGATGTTGCCATGGAAGCGGGCCGAGGCCGGGCGAGTCGCGCGGCGCTTGGCTCCGGTGGCGATGTTGGCGGTGGCCTTGTTGGCGTTGGTCTTTGCGCTGCAAAGCGGGCGTTCGGCGATTGGGCCTGTCGGCGCGGCTTTGGGGCTGTGGGTGGTGCTGGGCGCAGGTGTTGATCTGTGGCAACGCTCTGGGCGCGGCGAGATTTCGGCGCGGATCGGTCGGCTTGCACGCTTGCCGCGCGCCGATTGGGGCAAGGCCGTGGCCCATTCCGGTCTTGGCGTCACGGTGTTTGCCGTGGCCGCAATGACGGCTTGGGTGACCGAAGATATTCGGGTGATCAGGGTTGGCGAAAGCTATCAGCTTGGCCAATATGAGATTAGGCTTGCTTCGGTTTCCGAGGGTGAAGGCCCGAATTACCGCACTTCCGTTGCGGAAATGGTGGTGTCCAAAGGCGGGGTAGTACTGACCACGCTGCATCCCGAAAAGCGGTTTTATCCGGTGGCGGGGATGCCAACGACCGAAGCTGCGATTGATCAGGGCCTGTTTCGCGATCTCTATCTGGTGATCGGAGATCCGCAAGATGGCGGCGGTTTCGCCGTGCGCGGCTATATCAAACCCTTTGCCGATTGGATCTGGGGCGGCGCGATGCTGATGGCATTGGGCGGCTTGCTCAGCCTTTCGGATCGCCGCTACCGCATTGCGGCGGGTGCGCGCAAACCAGTGGCGGCCAATGTCGCCCCGGCGGAATAGCGCGATGCGCGCCGTTCTGTTTGCCCTGCTGTTGATTGCCACCCCTGCCCTTGCGGTGCAGCCCGATGAGATGCTGTCAGACCCGGCGCTTGAAGCGCGGGCGCGGGTGATCAGCCGCGATTTGCGCTGTCCGGTCTGTCAGGGCGAGAATATCGACGATTCCGGCGCGCCGATCAGCCGCGATTTGCGGCTGGCGGTGCGCGAACGGCTGGTTGCTGGCGACAGTGATGAGCAGGTGGTGGATTACATCGTGAACCGCTACGGCGAGTTCGTGCTGTTCAAACCGCGCAGCAATGGGTCGGGGCTGATCCTGTGGCTGGCGGGGCCTGCGATGCTGCTTTTGGGCGGTGCGATTGCTTTTACCACCCTGCGCCGCAAGACACCCGAACCAGCAACACCATTGAGCAAGGCGGATCAGGCGCGGCTGGCCGAACTGATCGAGAAGTAACGCAAGGTCGCGCTTTCGCCCTGCCCCACCCGCGCTAAGATGGGCAAAATACAGGGGGCGGCGATGGATTTCGACACGATCACATATCAAATGACCGAGGGCGTGGCGCTGATCGGCCTGAACCGGCCCGAGGTGATGAACGCGCTTTCGAGCCGCCTGCGCGCCGAGATGCTGACGGCGGTGCTGCGGGCCACGGCCGAGGCGCGGGTGCTGGTCATCACCGGGCATGGCCGCGCGTTTTGTTCGGGCCAGGATCTGATGGATGCGGGGCCGTTGGCGAAACTCGATCTGGAGGCCACGCTGAACGAGGAATATGTGCCGCTTTTGACCGCCATCACCGAAAGCCCGATTCCGACGATTGCGGCGGTGAACGGTGCGGCGGCGGGGGCCGGGGCGAACCTCGCGCTGGCCGCTGATGTGGTGATTGCCACGGAATCGGCCAGCTTCATTCAGGCTTTCACCCGGATCGGGTTGGTTCCCGATGCAGGCGGCAGCTATTGGTTGCCGCGACAGATCGGCATGGCGCGCGCAATGGGGGCGGTGCTGTTCGCCGACAAGGTTTCGGCCCGACAAGCGGCAGAATGGGGCATGATTTACGAATGTGTCGCCGATGCCGAGTTTGAAACGCATTGGCAGACGCGGGCCAAAGCCTTGGCATCGGGGCCAACTCGCGCCTATCGCGGCGTAAAAACCGCGATGCGGGCCAGTTTTGACAATGATTTGTCTGCGCAATTGGCCCTGGAGGCGCGTTTGCAAGGCGAATGCGGCGCCTCGCAGGATTTCCGCGAAGGCGTTGCAGCCTTTCTGGAAAAACGCGCGGCCAAGTTTCGCGGCAGTTAACGCCGCCCTGCCCTGCGTGTTGACAGCAAGAGATTGGTCTCCGACGTGGTCACCCCGTCGATATTGCGGATGCGCAGAATCACCTCATCCAGTTCAACAAGCGTTTGCGCCGACAGTTCCGCAATCAGATCCCATTTGCCAATGGTCGAATGCACCGCCATCACCGCAGGCAGGCCGGCCAGCCGTGCCATCACCTTTTCGCCGCCCCTGCCCTCGATCCCGATCATCATCAAGCCGCGCACCGGGGCATCCGACACATCCGCCCGCGTCAGAACCGTAAAGCCCGCGATATCGCCGCGCAGGGTCAGCCGCTCCATCCTTGTGCGCACTGTGGCACGGCTGAGACCCAACCGATCAGCCAGATCGGACAGCGCCGCCCGGCCATCGCGGCGCAACTCGGCAATCAGGCGCTGATCAACTTCGTCCAACATGATCATTCATCCTGACGTTTTGGAAAATGGATTACGCATAATGTCATAAATGCCGCTATGATCTTCCACAAGCTGCAATAAGACTGTGCCAAAGGAGATCATCCATGTCCAAAACAATCCTGATCGGCGCGCCGATTGATGAAGGCCAACGCCGCGCCGGATGCGTGATGGGGCCAACCGCCTATCGGGTGGCCGGAATTGCCGCCAGCATCCGCGATCTGGGGCATGGGGTGGAGGATTGGGGCGATATGGCGCTGCCCCAATTGCAAGACGTGATCTGCGCCAATCCAGCCGTGGATCAACTACCTGCGGTTCTGGGTTGGACCGAGGTGTTGGCTGATAAGGTGGATGATGCGCTGTCGGATGGCGGCCTGCCGATCATTCTGGGCGGCGATCATAGTCTTGCGATGGGGTCGGTTTCCGGGGCCGCGGCCTTTGCGGCACGTTCAGGGCGGCCCTTGTTCCTGCTCTGGCTCGATGCCCATTCTGATTTCCATACGCCGCTGACCACCACCTCCGGCAATCTGCACGGCACTCCGGTGGCCTATATCGCCGGGCGTGAGGGGTTCGAGCCCTTCCCCCCCTTCCCGGCCCCGATCCCCGCCGAGCGCATCTGCCTTTACGGCATCCGCTCGGTTGATCCGGCCGAGCACGCCTCACTGCTCAAACATGATCTCGCGATCAACGACATGCGGGTGCTTGATGAGCGCGGCATCGTTGCCCCCTTGCGCGAGTTCCTCGATCAGGTTCGAAGCGCGGGCGGGATGTTGCATGTCAGTCTTGATGTCGATTTTCTTGACCCCTCAATCGCCCCCGCTGTTGGCACCACGGTTCCCGGCGGTATCACCTTTCGCGAGGCCCATCTGGTGATGGAGCTTTTGCATGAAAGCAAACTGGTCACCTCACTGGATCTGGTTGAGTTGAACCCATTCCTGGATGAACGCGGGCGCACCGCAAAACTGATGGTGGAACTGGTCGGCTCCCTGATGGGCCGCAAAGTTTTTGACCGCCCGACACGGAGTTATTGAACCACCATGAACACCCCTTCAAAACAGGCTTATGTGCCCTTCGTTTCTGTAGAAAACATGATGAAGCTGGTGCTGCATCTGGGAGTCGAGCGCGTGCTGGCAGACCTTGCTGCCGAGATCGAGGCCGATTTCAAACGCTGGCCGCTGTTTGACAAAACCCCGCGCGTGGCCAGCCATTCCGATGTGGGTGTGATCGAGTTGATGCCCACGTCTGATGGCGAAACCTATGGATTCAAATATGTGAACGGCCATCCAAGCAACATGAAGCAAGGCTTGCAAACCGTTACGGCTTTTGGACTTTTGGCGGATGTGGCCACGGGATATCCGGTGCTGCTTTCTGAAATGACTATTCTTACGGCCCTGCGCACGGCGGCGACTTCGGCGATGGCTGCCAAGTGGCTGGCCCCGAAGGGAGCCACCACCATGGCCCTGATCGGCAACGGCGCGCAGGCCGAATTTCAGGCGCTTGGGTTCAAGGCGATCTGCGGGCTTACTGAGGTGCGACTTTACGATATTGATCCTGCGGCCACTGCCAAATGCGCCCGCAATCTGGCGGGGCGAGGGGTGAAAGTGGTGGCCTGCGCAACGCCTGAAGAGGCGCTGTTGGGCGCACAAATCATCACCACTGTCACGGCAGACAAGCAATATGCGACGATCCTGACGGACAATATGGTCGGCGCGGGCGTTCATATCAACGCAGTGGGCGGCGATTGCCCCGGCAAGACCGAGTTGCACAAGGATATTCTGCTGCGCTCGTCGATCTTTGTCGAATACCCCGAACAAACCCGGATTGAGGGCGAAATCCAGCAACTTGCCCCCGATCATCCGGTGACCGAACTTTGGCAGGTTATCAACGGTGAGGCCACAGGGCGACGGGATGCCCGCGAGATCACGCTCTTTGATTCCGTGGGCTTTGCGGTCGAGGATTTCTCGGCCCTGCGCTACGTTCGCTCAAAACTCGCGCAAACCGGGTTCTGCGTTCAGCTTGACATGATCGCCGACCCCGATGACCCGCGCGATTTGTTCGGGATGCTTTTGCGCGCCCAATAGCCCAAAACCGACCGCCGCCTTGCACACCAAGCCTTGCATGGTGTAAGACTGTGCCAACAATATCTAGCTTTTGGCAGCAAGGCGGCTTCACGTGACAGATACCCCGGAAACCCCTGAAATCTTTGACGAAAAACCGCAGCGCATGGCGCATGACGGGCCGCAGATTGACATCGCGGAAGAGATGAAGACCGCCTATCTCGATTACGCGATGAGCGTGATCGTCAGCCGCGCTATTCCTGACCTGCGCGACGGGCTGAAACCGGTGCATCGGCGCATCCTTTTTGCGATGCATGAGACCAACAACAGCCACGACAAACCCTATCGCAAATCGGCGCGCCCGGTGGGCGATACGATGGGGAAATACCACCCGCACGGCGATTCCGCGATCTATGACGCGCTGGTTCGGATGGCGCAGCCGTTTTCGATGAGTCTGAAACTGTTGGATGGTCAGGGCAATTTCGGCTCGATGGACGGCGATACCGCTGCGGCCATGCGCTACACCGAAGTGCGGATGGACAAGCCCGCGGCCTTTCTGCTTGCCGATATAGACAAGGAAACCGTTGATTTTCAAGACAACTATGATGGCAAAGACCGCGAACCCACGGTTCTGCCCGCGCGCTTTCCCAATATGTTGGTCAATGGTGCTGGCGGTATTGCGGTTGGCATGGCGACAAACATTCCGCCGCACAATCTGGGCGAGGTGATCGACGGCACGCTGGCGATGATCGAAAATCCCGACATCAGCATGGAAGCGCTGATGGAGATCATCCCCGCCCCCGATTTCCCCACCGGTGCCACGATTCTGGGCCGCTCTGGTGCGCGCAAAGCCTATCTGGAGGGGCGCGGCTCGGTCGTGATCCGCGCCAAAACCCGCATCGAGGAAATCCGCAAGGACCGCTGGGCGATCATCATTGATGAGGTGCCCTATCAGGTCAACAAGGCCCGCATGATCGAGATCATCGCCGAGGCCGTGCGCGACAAGCGCATCGAAGGCATTGCCCATGTGCAAGACGAATCCGACCGCATCGGCGTGCGCGTGGTGATCGAGTTGAAGCGCGATGCCACGGCGGATGTGGTGCTGAACCAGCTTTACCGATTCAGCCCGATGCAAACCTCGTTCGGGTGCAACATGCTGGCGCTGAATGGTGGGCGACCCGAACAGTTGACGCTTGCCGATTTTCTGCGCCATTTCATCACCTTCCGCGAAGAAGTTGTTGCCCGCCGCACCGCGTTTGAATTGCGCAAAGCGCGTGAACGCAGCCATATCCTTTGCGGTTTGGCCGTGGCAGTGTCGAACGTCGATGAAGTGGTGGCGACGATCCGGTCCTCTGCCGACCCCTCCGAGGCGCGTGAACGGCTGATGACCCGGCGCTGGCCCGCTGGGGATATTATCCCTTATATCAAGCTGATAGACGACCCTTCTCATCCAGTGAATGAAGATGGCACCTATAACCTGTCCGAAATTCAGGCCCGCGCCATTCTGGAACTCCGCCTGCAACGCCTGACCGCTTTGGGCGTAAAAGAGGTCACCGACGAGTTGCAGGAACTGGCCGCCAAGATCAAGGATTACCTTGAAATTCTGGGCAGCCGTGACCGTATCATGGCGATCATCTCGGACGAGTTGCGCGAGGTAAAATCCGCTTTCGCCGTTCCACGCCGCACCGAAATCGTCGATTGGGGCGGCGACATGGACGACGAGGATCTGATCGAGCGCGAGGATATGGTCGTCACGATCACGAGCGGCGGTTACATCAAGCGCACCAATCTGGCCGAGTTCCGCGCGCAAAACCGTGGCGGCAAGGGGCTTTCGTCGATGGCGACGAAAGAGGATGATGTGGTCACCACGCTTTTCGTCGCCAACACCCACACCAACCTGCTGTTTTTCACCACCGATGGCATGGTGTACAAGCTGAAAACCTGGCGCCTGCCGCTGGCGGGCCGCACGGCCAAGGGCAAGGCGATGGTCAATATCCTGCCAATTTTGCAAGGTATCAGCATTGCCGCCCTGATGCCCGTGGATGCGCCCGAAGAAGAATGGAACGATCTGCAAATCGTCTTTGCGACCAGCGATGGCGATGTGCGGCAAAACGATCTTTCGGATTTCGTGAACGTCAAG
>JAGPBG010000312.1 GCA_018063485.1 Cypionkella sp. | reverse complement strand
ATGCTGATGCCCGGCTGGACCGAAACATTCCTTGCCAACCCTGACAAGTGGAATGCCCTCTCGGATGAGCATAAAAAGATCATGCAGGATGCGATTGCGCAATTCGCGCAAGACATCAATGACTGGCTGGCTGCGGGTAACGAATCGGTGGCGGCCAAGGGTGACGTGTTCGTCTTTTCCGAACTGCCCGAAGCTGATTCCAAGCAGCTGACAGTTGCAGCGCAGGACGTCTGGCAGGAAGAAGCGGCTCGTTCGGCGCGCAACGCCAAGCTGATCGAACTGCTGGTTGAAAACGCCAAGGCACAAGGGCGTCTGTGATGGTTTGGGTGACAAGATACCTTGTCGCCCAGGATGGCCTGTCCGAATATGTCGGGCGGGCCATTTCCTGGCTTACGCTGGGGATGATCGGGGTTTTGATGATTGAAATTGCCGCCCGGTATTTCTTCAACGCTCCGACCCTCTGGGCACACGAAACCAGTACGATGCTTTATGGTGCTTTTTGCATGTTGGCGGGGGCCTATACGCTTCGCCATCGTGGCCATGTGCGCAGCGAAGTGATCTGGGGTGCGCTACCCAAACGCGGGCAAGCCTTTTGCGATGTGCTTATCTTCTCGATGGGCGCTGTCGTTCTGGCGATCTTTCTGAAACTGGCGATCGCTTTTGCCGCTGAAAGCTGGGCCGTGCTGGAATATTCCAACAAAAGCATGTGGCAACCGCCGCTTTATCCGATCAAAACGGTGATTCCGGTGGCTGTGGGTCTGGTGCTGTTGCAGAATATGGCCGAGTTGCTGCGCGCCGTTCTGACGCTGCTCAAGGTTGATTATGACGACCCCCGCGAACGGGAGTTTGACTATGATATCGACCCCGACCTGTTGCCTGTCGCTCCGGACACCAACGCACCCAACAAACGCTGACTTATGGCCAAATCGCGCTGTTGCTTTCTCAAGGATCATTAAATGGAAAATCTGGACCCGCTTGCCATAACGGGAATCATGTTTGCGTCAATGCTGATGCTTATGGCGCTTGGCGCCCCGCTTGCCTGGGCGTTGACGATTTGCGGTGTTGGCAGTGCCTATGCAATTTATGGGGATGGCGGGCTTGACCTGCTGATCTCCTCCACGTTCAGCGCGATGGACAACTTTCTGCTGGTGGCCCTGCCGATGTTCATCTTCATGGGGCTGGTTTTGCAACGCTCGGGCATTACCGACGATCTGTTTGAGATGATCCACAAGCTGATGGGCCGCTTGCCCGGTGGCCTTGGTATCGGAACCGTTGTCATCTGCGCCTTGATTGCCGCCATGGCCGGTGTGTCCGGGGCCGCAACCGTCAGCCTTGGCATCATCGCGCTGCCCGCCATGCTAAGCCGTGGCTATGACAAGCGGCTGGTTACGGGTACGATCATGGCCGGGGGCGCGCTTGGCTTTTTGATCCCGCCCAGCGTGCTGATGATCATCTATGCTTTCCTCAGTCGCGATTCCGTGGGCAAGCTGTTTGCTGCCGGGCTGATGCCGGGCCTGATGCTGGCAGGGATTTATATCATCTACATTCTGGTGCGCTGCCGCATCAACCCATCCCTGGGCCCACCGGCCGAGGAACAATTCACCACTACTGAAAAGCTGAAATCCCTGCGGTTCCTGATCGCGCCGGGCTTGCTGATTTTCACCGTGCTTGGCTGCATTATCGGCGGTATCACATCGCCATCCGAGGCCTCGGCGCTGGGGGCTTTCGGCGCCCTGCTGATCGCCGCGCTTCAGCGTCGCCTGAGCTGGGACACGCTGCGCTATGTGATGATTTCGACGACCAAGCTGATGGGCATGTTGATGTGGATCACCATCGCCGCCGTCTTCTTTTCCAAGATTTATGTGGGCGTTGGGGCCGGCATGGTTGTGGGAGAGCTGATCGAAGACTTCGATCTGTCGCCAAATCTTGTTATCGTTTCAATGCTGGTGGCCTATTTTATCCTTGGCATGTTTCTGGATGACTTCGCGATCGTGTTCATCACGGTGCCGCTGTTTGTTCCGATTGTCGCGGATCTGGGCTTTGACACCACATGGTTCGCGGTGCTGTTTATCCTTAGCATGCAGTCGGCCTATCTGACGCCACCCTTTGGGTACAACCTGTTCTATATGCGATCGGTTGCGCCCAAAGAGGTTACCATTGTCGATATCTACTGGTCGGCCCTGCCCTTCGTCATGCTGCAAATCCTCGGCTTGGCGCTGGTCTTCTTGTTCCCGCAAATTGCGCTGTGGTTGCCAAGTTTGCTGTTCTGATAATATGGTGAACCAAGCGCAGCGCCCCGCAAGGAAATGTGTTGAGGGGCTGCAACAGGTGACGCGCGGGGGGCGGTGCTAGCAATAGTCGGCGCCGCCCCTCGCGTTTTACCAAGCTGCGCCTGCGCGATCTGGTGGCGCATAGGGGGCTGGGTAAGTTGGCGACATATGCTGGCCCCGGCTGAAATTTTCCAGGATGGCCAGGTTGGTTTTGGCAATGGTGCCGTCGGGTCCATGGGCCGCTGTTCTTGACAATTGTCTTGGTGAGGTCAATATATCGCAGTATACGTCTACTGCAGAACTTGCGGGAAAACGGAAATGGACAGCGTTGTGTAGAATGCACGCTTCTGCCCCCCAAAAAGTAATGGCCTCAACATGCAACTCAATTTCAGAAGCCTTGCAGAAGATCAGCCTTCTGACGCGTTGCGTCAGGTATTCGCCCATGGATGGCCCGGTTGGTCGGAATGGGTCCGAAAACGCCATACGGCCCGCTCTACCGACCTGCGGGATGCCCGCTTGGCGCTGCGTCGCAATATGCCAGAGTTTGAACGTCTGTGGGACAACTGGGTTGACGTGTGCGGTGCCGATGAAAATGTTGCGCTGTTCTTGAGCTTTTGGTCACCTCCCCGTTATTTGGTGAACTGCACGCAAGCCGTGTTTGTCGATCATGATGGCCCGCTTTTGATCCGCAACTATGATCTGGACCCGCATTTGAACGAATCCACGTTGCTTTCGACAAGATGGCGCGGGCGCCGGGTTGCGGGCATGGTTGAGGGGATCGTGGGGCTGGCCGATGGCATGAACGATGCCGGGCTTGCCGCATCGCTGACCTTTGGCGGGCGCACGATCAGGGCCGCCGGTTTCGGTATCCCCCTTATCATTCGCTATGTGCTGGAAATGTGTACCGATGTGCAGCAAGCGGTTGAAGCGCTGCGCAGCGTCACGTCGCATATGTCCTATAACGTCTCGGTGGTTGACGCTTCGGGCGATTGGGCGACGGTTTACCTGGCACCTGACAGGCCGGCAATCGTAACGCGCTCGGCCTTTACAACCAATCATCAACTGGGTGTTGAATGGCCGCGTCATGGCAGGTTTTCAAATACCAAAGGACGTTCGGATCACCTTGAAATCCTGTTTCAACAGCCCGACCTGACGGCGGATCGCCTGCTTGGTGAATTTCTGCGCCCCCCGCTTGCAAGTACCGGCTATTCGCGTGGTTTTGGCACCATCTACACCGCCCTTTACCGTCCGGTGACCCAAAAAATCTCATTGGTCTGGATGGATGGCAGCCGTGAAGACCATGATCTTGACGCAATCGGGCTGCGCGAGCGGCTCGTTCATTTTTCCCCCGCGGGTTCGCACAGCAATTTCGGCACGTCGGGCGATACCAT
>JAGPBG010000311.1 GCA_018063485.1 Cypionkella sp. | reverse complement strand
CCGCCTATCTGGCCGGAATGATGCAAAACCCGTCGCGCGTGCTGGAACATCAGGTAGCCTATTGGGGCAAGACAATGAAGCATTACGTCGAAGCGCAGCAGGCACTTGCCAAGGGCGAGTTCAAGGCCCCCGAAGATCCTGGCCCCAAGGATCGCCGTTTTGCCAACCCGCTTTGGGAGACTCATCCCGGCTTCAATTACCTCAAACAGCAATACCTGCTGAATGCCGAGGCCGTTCACAACGCCGTGGGCGATATGGAGGGGATTGACGCGACCGAGAAGGCAAGGGTCGAGTATTTCACCCGCCAGATCGTTGATATGCTGTCACCAACGAATTTTCTGGGCACCAACCCGGATGCTCTGGAAAAAGCGCTGGAAACTGATGGTGCGTCGCTGGTCAAGGGGTTGGAAAATCTTGTGGCTGATATTGAGGCCAATGATGGTGAAATGCTGGTCACTTTGGCAGACCGTGACGCCTTTCATCTGGGTCAGAACATCGCCACCACCCCCGGATCGGTGGTGTTTCGCAACCGCATGTTCGAACTGATCCAATACACGCCCACCACTGAAACCGTGCATAAGACTCCGCTGCTGATCTTTCCGCCATGGATCAACAAATTCTATGTGATGGATCTGAAGCCGCAAAACAGCCTGATCAAATGGATTGTGGATCAAGGATTCACCCTGTTTGTGGTGTCTTGGGTCAACCCGGACAAGAGTTATGCCGATGTGGGTCTGGATGATTATATCCGCGAGGGTTTCCTGACGGCGATGGCCGAAACCCGCAAGATCACCGGCGAGAAGCAGATCAATGCCGTGGGCTATTGCATCGCCGGCACCACTTTGGGCCTGACGCTGGCGCATCTGCAAAAGGCCGGCGATCCGTCGATCAAATCGGCCACCTTCTTTACCACCATGACCGATTTTTCCGATCCGGGCGAGGTGGGGGTGTTCTTGTCGGATGATTGGGTAGACGGGATCGAGCGGCAAACCAAGACTGATGGCATCATGGCCAAAACCTTCATGGCTAAGACCTTTTCCTATCTGCGATCGAATGACCTGATCTACACACCTGCGATCAAAAGCTACATGATGGGGGAAACACCTCCGGCTTTCGATCTGCTCTATTGGAACGGCGATGGCACCAATCTGCCGGGCAAGATGGCTGTGCAATATCTGCGTGGGCTGTGCCAGCAGGACGGTTTTGCCAAGGGGCAGTTTCCGGTGTTCGGCAAACCGGTCAGCCTGTCGGACATCAAACTGCCGGTCTGCGCGATTGCCTGCGAGACCGATCACATCGCGCATTGGCGGGCCAGCTTCAATGGTGTGCGTCAATTCGGGTCAACCGACAAAACCTTCATCCTGTCGCAGTCGGGCCATATCGCAGGGATCATCAACCCACCCTCGAAAGGCAAATACGGCCACTATACATCCGATGCGCAGATGACGACGCCAGAGGAGTGGCAAGCGGGGGCCCGCTTTACCCAAGGCTCCTGGTGGCCACGCTGGGGTGCTTGGTTGGCTGAGCGGTCCGGCCCGCAGATCAAACCGCGTATCCCCGGTGATTCGGGCCATAAGGTGCTTTGTGCTGCGCCCGGAACCTATGTGACCGCAACCCCCTAGGCCTGAATTCCTGTCAAGCGATTGAGAACATAGCGCTTTCCCCCGCGTCAACCGCTATGCGCCCAGCGCAATGCTGCATTGCAGAATAAATCTTGATTTTCTGCACTGCAGCATGTATATCTCCCTCATCAGGAAACCGGCTGCCCCCGGTTCGATAGGAGAGATAAAATGGCTAACAACACCGATTTCACCAAAGTCATGCAAGACATGATGGCTTCGTTCCCGGTTGACGCTTCGGCGTTCCAGAATGCTTTCAAAGCCCAAGCCGCTTTCGGCGAGAAATTGTCGGCAGTTGCTTTGCAAGCTGCTGAAAAATCGACTGAAATCTCGTCCAAATGGGCCAAGGAAACGCTGACCAAACTGTCGGCTGCTTCCAAAGCCAAGGCCGAACCGACCGATTATTCCAAAGCCGCCAGCGATTTCGCTTCGGCTGCTGCTGAAATGGCTGCCGAGAACATGGCCGCTTTCGCTGAAGTTGCAAAAAAAGTGCAGATGGAAACCGTCGAGCTGATGATGGCTGCTGGCAAGGACGCTTCGGCCGAAGCCACTGCCGTTGTGAAAAAAGCAACCGACGACGCCACTGCTGCGGTGAAAAAAGCTACCGATGACGTGACCGCTGCTGCGAAAAAAGCGACCGTCGCTGCCAAGTAATCCTTCGGGATCCGCGCTTCTATCCTCCCATAGAGCGCAAGGGCGGGCTGAAAAGCCCGCCCTTTCTTTTTTTGCTGCACTGCCCTAGAGTTTCTCTGCACTGCAAAATCCGGGGAGGTCTTTATGGCCGATGCTTCCAAGCCGCTGCTGATCAAACGCTATGCCAGCCGCAGGCTTTATAACACTGAAACCTCGGATTACGTGACGCTTGAGGATATCGCAGGCTTCATCCGAGCCGGGCGTGAAGTGCAGATCATTGATCTGAAATCGGGCGATGATCTGACTCGGCAATATCTGCTGCAGATCGTGGCCGAGCATGAATCCAAGGGCGACACGGTGCTGCCCACCAATGTGCTGACCGACCTTGTGCGCAGCTATACCTCGAATATCCAATCGGTGGTGCCGCAGTTCCTGGCCGCCAGCTTTGAAATGCTGCGCGAGAGTCAATCCAAAGTGATGGGGGGAATTCCAAATCCGATGGCGACGATTCCCGGCTTTGATCTGATGAAAAAGCAACAGGAGGCATTCTTGAAGACCGTGATGGGCGGACTGCCCGGCTGGTCTGGATCCGGCCCGGCCCCTGAAGCGCGTGAAGCGGCAGAACAAACCAGTGCCGATGAATTGGCCGAGATCAAAAAGCAATTTGCCGAACTGCAAAAGAAGCTCTCGAAACTCTGACCGATGGCCGACGTGCAGGGCCGCTTTACCCTATGGGGAATCGAAGTGTTCCTCGCCGTGGCCGAAGAGCAATCAATCACGGCAGCGGCGCGGCGTTTGGGGGTTTCGGCCTCTGCCATCAGCCAACAGCTCGCCGGGATCGAGGCCGCACTTGGCGCGGCGTTGCTTGATCGCTCGGCCCGCCCGATGCGCCCCACGCCAGCGGGGGCGATGTTTCGCATCCATGCCCAAACCATCCTCAACGCCGAAGCCGAGGCGCGGGCCGAACTGGGCCGGGCGGATCTTTCGGGCCTGACCACGCTGCGCCTTGGCATGATCGAGGATTTTGACGCCGGTGTGACGCCGAGCCTGCTGAGCGCGCTGGCCCAGGATTTGCCAACCTGCCGCTTCCTGCTGGAAACCGGGGCCAGCCACCGATTGCTGGATCAGCTTGAAGCACGCGCGCTGGACATCGTGGTCACCGCCGATCCGGGTGCCGAAACGCATGATGAGCGTTGGCGTGAGGTGCATCCTCTGATGGCCGAACCATTCGTTGCGGTTGCGCCGAAAGGCCGCTCAAAGGCCGGTCTGCCGCTTATTCAATATTCCTCCCGTCACTTGATGGGACGTCAGATTGCCGCACAACTGGCTCGTCACAACCTGCGACCAACCTCGCGGTTCGAGTTGGACAGCTATCATGCGATCTTGGCCATGGTTGCCGAAGGCGAAGGC
>JAGPBG010000310.1 GCA_018063485.1 Cypionkella sp. | reverse complement strand
AATGAGGCGAACGGTCTGGTTGCTGACACCTCGCGCCAAGGCTCTCCGGCCAGTATTGCCGTGGTGGGATTTGCGCTGTCTTGCTATCCGATCGGGGTTGAGCGGGGCTGGATCAGCCGGGAGCATGCCGCCAGACTGACCCTTGCCGCGTTGCGGTTCTTTCATCGCAGCACGCAAAGCGCCGACGAGGATGTCACCGGATACCAGGGTTTCTACTATCATTTCCTTGATATGCAAAGCGGGCTGCGCGTCTGGCAAAGCGAGTTGTCGATGGTGGATACCGGCCTGCTGATGGCGGGCATGCTGGTTGCTGGCAGCTATTTTGACCGCACCGGCGAAGCCGAGATCCGCGATCTGGCCGATGCGCTGTATCGTCGGGTGGATTGGGCTTGGGCGCAGGGTGGTGCCACCACCTTGCGTTTGGGTTGGCGGCCAAAAAGCGGGTTCTTGAATTATGGCTGGGACGGATATAACGAGGCGACCAAGCTTTATGTGCTGGCCGCAGCCTCGCCCGATCATCCGATTTCAGAGGACTGCTACGCCGGATGGACGGCGACCTATCAATGGGAGAACATCTACGGTTTTGATGTGCTTTATGGTGGCCCGCTGTTCATGCATCAGTTCTCGCATGCCTGGATCGACTTTGCCGGTATCCGCGATGCTTTCATGCGTGAAAAAAGCTCGGACTATTTTGAGAACAGCCGAAACTCAACCCTGTTGCACCGCGAATATGCCCGCCGCAATCCGGGTGGCTTTGCAGGCTATGGCGAGGATCTCTGGGGCCTGTCGGCCTGCGACGGGCCGGGATGGTTCCGCGATACGGTTGACGGTGAGCGGCGCAGCTTTTTCGGATATGCCGCGAGGGGCGTACCATTCGGGCCGGATGATGGCACCATCGCGCCGTGGTCATGGCTCGCGTCATTGCCGTTCGCGCCTGATCTGGCGCTTTCGGCGGTTCGACATCTGATCGCGCACTATCCTTTGGTGGCACCTGGATTGCGGATGCCGGGGGCGTTCAACCCGGCGCTGGCGGGGCGGCGCGGCTTTGGCGCAGACGGCTGGATTTCGCAAGGGTTTTACGGGCTGGATCAGGGCATCACTACGATGATGATAGAAAACCACCGCAGCGGGATGATCTGGGAGCTGATGCGCGCGAACGCGTATATCCGTGATGGTTTGCGACGTTCGGGCTTTGGTGGCGGCTGGCTGGAACGCGGGGCTGCGCGCCATGATGGATGATCCGGCCATCGCCTCGGGCTTTCCCGTGGGGCGCTACGATACGGCCTTGTTGCGCAGTGTGCGCCCCATGGAGTGGCGCAATCCGGTGCCGCGGGGCACCTATAACCTTGTGGTGATCGGCGCTGGTCCGGCGGGGCTGGTTGCTGCGCGGGGGGCGGCAGCTTTCGGGGCCAAGGTGGCGCTGATCGAGCGCCACCTGATCGGCGGCGATTGCCTGAATGTGGGCTGCGTGCCGTCGAAGGCGCTGATCCGCACGTCGCGGCTGTATGCCGATATGCGAAATGCGGCGCATTTCGGCGTGACCCCACCTGCAAGCGTCGATGTTGATTTCAGTCTTGCGATGGAGCGGATGCGGCGATTGCGCGAGCGGATAGGCGAAAGCGATTCCGTGTGGCGCATGGCCACCGAAGGCGTTGATGTGTTCTTTGGGCAGGCGCGGTTTACCGGGCCAGACCGGATCGAGGTTGCTGGCGCCGAGTTGCGCTTTGCCAAGGCGTTGATCGCAACGGGCGCGCGGCCAAAGCTGCCCGACATCGCAGGGTTGGTCGATGCGGGCTATCTGTCGAACGAGACGGTGTTTGATCTGACCAAGCGTCCGCAAAGCCTGCTGGTCATCGGCGGCGGGCCCGTGGGGTGCGAGATGGCGCAGGTGTTTTGCCGGTTGGGCTCGCGGGTGATCCTCGCACAGGACGAGCCGATGTTTTTGCCGGGTGAGGAGCGGGATGCAGCACAAATCCTGTCAGTTTCCTTGGCGCGGGATGGGGTTGAGATTCATCTGAACTCGAAGGTCGTGGCGGTGCGGGCAAAAGGCGGGCGCAAAGAGGCCGATCTGCTGCGCGAGGGAAGTATCAGCACCGTCACCGTCGATGAAATCCTGACTGGTATCGGGCGGGCCCCTGCTGTGGATGGGCTTGATCTGGCGGTTGCAGGTGTTGAGGCAACCGACCACGGAATTACCGTTGACGACTTCATGCGCACCAGCAACCGGCGGATTTTCGCGGCGGGCGATGTTTGCCTGAAGCACAAATTCACCCATACCGCCGAGGCGACGGCGCGGATCGCGCTTCAGAACGCGCTGTTTTTCGGGCGCAAGCGGTTAAGCCGGCAGGTGATTCCGTGGTGCACCTTTACTGACCCCGAAATCGCCCATGTCGGGCTTTATCCTTTCGACGCTCGGCAAGCGGGCATCCCGGTGCGCACATTCACCATCCTGATGCATGATGTTGACCGGGCGGTGACGGATGGCAAGGAAGAGGGCTTCATCAAGCTGCATGTGCGCCAGAACGATGACCGTATTCTGGGAGCAACAGTGGTGGCGCGCCATGCGGGCGAGTTGATCAACGGCATATCGCTCGCCATCGGGTCGGGCATGGGACTAAGCGCGCTTGCCAAAGTGATCCACAGCTATCCGACGCAAGCAGTGGCCATCCGCATGGCGGCAAATGCCTATGAGCGCACAAGGCTGACGCCCTTGGTGCATCGCATTGCCTCGCGATGGCTGGCATTGCTACGGCGATAGGAGGGTTCGCCACAGCGCCGAAAGCCCGTTTTACATCAGTGGGCGATTGTTCAAAGGTTCTGGCGCCGATCCGGCAAAGGCGGCCAGCTTCAAGCCGGAACGCTTCAACAACTTTGAGATAGTGGGTTTTCGAAATCAGACTCGGATTTCCTCGGCGTTCCTTGGCGGGTTGATCCAGACCGCAGTCTGGATCTGGGGCGGTTTGGGGTATTGCGAAGCCCCGCGTCCAGGGTGGTTTTGCGGGCGGCGCGGGTTGCGCTGGCCTGCCCAAAGTGGATCTGATCAGGCGTCATCACGATGCCTGCATGATGATGGCCCTCGTTATACCAGACGAAGAAGCAGCGGCAGAATATGCGGGCCTCGCCGATGATTGGAGCCGTTTTTTGGAGTTCCATCTGGTATTTCAGGGTCTTGAAGTGGGCCTTCGAGAAGCGGTTGTCGTTCGATCTGTGTGGTCTGCTGTGCGACTTGATCACGCCGAGATCGGCGAGCATCAGGGCCATTGCCTTCATGGGACCACCGCGATCTGCATGCAGGGCCAACTGGTCGGAAGGCACTGCGTATTTTGCCATGGCGTATTTGAAGAGTGCTTTGAATTAGACGGCACTTTCCGCATGCTCGACGCGCCAGCCGACGACTCGGCGGCTGAAGGGGTCGAGGATGACATAGAGATCGAAGTGCGGCCATTTCACCGGCCCCATGAGTTTTGTGATGTCACAGGACCATACCGCATTGGGCCCTCGGCCAGCAGTTCGGGCATTTGATGGGCCGGATGGCGGCGCTGACGGCGGCGTTCTGCAACCTCGCCATGGGCAGCAAGGATGCAATGCATCGTTCGAGTGGAACACAGACAGCCGCCTTCGCCAAGCAAGGTGGCTGGTCCTCGGCCGGGCCATGATCCGCGA
>JAGPBG010000309.1 GCA_018063485.1 Cypionkella sp. | reverse complement strand
ATCGTGCAGATGTTGCGGATATCCAAGGCCTATCGCGGAGTTCCGGCGGTGCGGGCGGTGGATTTCGATCTGCGGGCAGGGGAGATCCATGCGCTTTTGGGAGAAAATGGCGCGGGGAAATCGACGCTGACCAAAATGATGGCCGGGGTGGTGGCACCAAGCAGCGGGCGGATGCTGCTGGACGGGCAAGAGGTGGCGTTTGCCACCCCAAGTGAGGCGCTTGAAGCCGGGATTGCGATGGTGTTTCAGGAAACCAGCCTGGTGCCGTCGATGACGGTGGCGCAGAATCTCTACCTTGGGTCCGAGAGATTTCTCAATCGGTTGCGTGGAACTTACATTTCGGCGCAGCAATTCCTGCAATCGTTGAATTTTGCCGTGGACCCGACTGCGATGGTGGAAACCCTCGGCGCAGCAAAGCGGCAGATGGTCGAGATCGCCCGCGCGGTGCACCACAACGCCCGCGTGATCATTTTCGATGAACCGACGGCCTCGTTGACGCCCGAGGAAAAGCGGCATTTCTTTGCACTGCTGCGTCGGCTAAAGGCGCGCGGGGTGGCGATTGTGTTCATCAGCCATGCATTGGAAGAGGCATTGCAGATCGCTGACCGGATCACGATCTTGCGCGACGGCGAGTTGGTCGCGCATGGCGATACGGCGGGGTTTGACCGTGACAAGATTATCGCGGCGATGGTGGGCCGTACGCTGTCGGGCGCTTTGTATCAACCGCGCGACAAGGCGGCCTTGCGCAAGGCTGGGCGCAAGGTTTTGTCGGTTCAGGATATTTCCCAAGGCCGTATGGTGCGAAACACCTCGTTTTCGGTATTTGCGGGGCAGATCACCGGGGTGTTTGGTCTGATCGGATCAGGGCGGACCGAGACGTTCAAGATCGTGGCGGGGATCACCAAGCGCGATTTCTTGCGCGGTGGCACGGTGGAATTGGACGACAAGCCCGTGCGCTATCTGACACCCGCCGAAGCGGTGGCTGACGGGATTGTTTATGTGACCGAAGATCGTAAAACCGAAGGGTTCTTTGACACGATGTCGGTGGCCGAAAACCTGTTTGGCGGCAAGCTGGCCGCGCGGGGACAGGGCGGCATATTCGTGCGGATGTCGGAAATGAAAGCACTGGCTGCGGATTGGGCGGCGCGGCTGAACATTCGCGCGATCAACGAAAATGCGCGGGTGGTAGAGCTTTCGGGCGGCAATCAGCAAAAGGTGGTGATCGGCAAGGGCCTGGTGCAACAGCCCCGGCTGGTGATCTTTGACGAGCCGACGCGCGGCGTCGATGTTGCCGCTATTGCCGAAATTCACAAAATTATCAACGATCTGGCCGATTCTGGCCTCGCGGTGGTGATGATTTCATCCTACCTGCCTGAGGCCCTGAACCTTTCGGATCGGATTCTGGTCTGCCGTCAGGGGCGGATTGTGGAAGAACTTTCGCCTGTCGAGGCAAGCGAAGAAAAGATCATGTATGCGGCTGTTCATTGAAGGAAAAGATCATGGCTGAAACCTGGACCTATTGGCGCGGAGACTGGCATCAGGGCGATTTGCGGATCTTGGGCGCGTCGTCCCACGCGACCTGGCTAGGCAGTCTGGTGTTTGATGGCGCGCGGTTGTTTGAGGGTGTGACACCCGATCTGGATCGCCACACCGCACGCGTCAACGATTCGGCCTTGGCGCTGGGCCTGAAACCAACGCTGACCGGTGAAGCGATTGCGCAATTGACGCGTGACGGGCTGAAGAAATTCACTGCCGGCACCGATGCCTATATTCGCCCGATGTATTGGGCCGAAGACTCGGCGCCGGGTGTGTTGCCGCCCGATCCGGAATCGACCGATTTCGCGCTGTGCCTTGAGGCGATGCCGATGACGCAGCCCACCGGCTTTACCCTGACGACAACCCGTTTTCGCCGCCCGACGATGGAGGTGATGCCGGTCAATGCCAAGGCTGCATGTCTTTATGCCAACAACGCCCGTATGGTGCGCGAGGCGCAGTCACGTGGCTTTCAGAATGCGTTGACCTGTGACGCGAACGGCAATGTTGCTGAACTGGCCACTGCAAACGTGTTTCTTGCCAAGGGTGGCGAGGTTTGGACGCCGGTTCCCAACGGCACCTTTCTGAATGGGATCACCCGGCAGCGGGTGATTGGCCTGCTGCGCGGCGTGGGCATCAAGGTGCAGGAAGTCACGCTGACCATCGCCGATTTTCACGAGGCGGATGAGATTTTCTCGACCGGGAATATCTCCAAGGTGGTGCCCTGCATTGAATTTGAAGGTCGCAAGCTGGGCATTGGCCCATTCGCTCAAAAAGCACGGGCGTTGTATTTTGAGTGGGCACATTCCTGAGGAGGGCAAAGTCATGGCAACCGTAAAGCTCTGGACGGATGAGGACGCGGCGGCTGATCCCGTGGTGGCCGAAGTATTTGCGGATATCCGCGCCACACGGAAATCGGATTTCGTGAATAATTTCTGGCGCGGTCTGGCCAATCATCCCGATTTGCTGGCGCGGACCTGGAGTCAGTTGAAAATCGTGATGACTGGAGAAACCGAGTTGGCGCCGGTGGTGCAAGAGATGATCTATATTGCGGTTTCTACCGCCAATGCCTGCCAGTATTGCGTGCATTCCCATACTGCTGCGGCGCGCGCCAAAGGCATGACGGATGCGCAACACGCCGAATTGCTGGCGCTGATCGGGCTTGCAGCGCAGACAAATCACCTTGTCACGGCGATGCAATTGCCGGTGGATGAAGCCTTTTTGCGGTAGGAGCCGAACATGGGCAAGGGATTGGTGGCGCGGGCACCGGGTGGCCCCGAGGTAATGGAATGGCGCGATTTGCCCGGCCGTGCACCCGCTGCGGGCGAGGCTCTGCTGCGCCATCTGGCCATCGGGGTGAATTTCATCGACATCTATTTCCGGTCGGGCCTTTACCCTTGGCCAGAGCCGGAAATGATCCCCGGAGCCGAGGCGGTGGGCGTGATCGAGGCGCTGGGCGACGGCGTTACGGGTCTGCGGATCGGGGATCGCGTGGCCTATGTACTGCCCTTTGGGGCCTATCGCGAAGCCCGGATCGTGCCTGCCGAGCGGTTGGTGCTCTTGCCCGAAGCCCTTGAAGCGCAGGCCGTGGCCGGCGCGATGTTGAAAGGGCTGACGGCGCAATATCTGGTGACGTCCTCTTATCGGGTGCAGCAGGGTGATACCGTGCTGGTTCATGCGGCGGCGGGCGGGGTGGGGTTGTTGCTGGGGCCCTGGCTTGCGGCGCTGGGGGCAACGGCCATCGGCACGGCGGGGGGACCGGAAAAAGTGGCGTTGGCGCGGGCGCATGGCTATGCCCATGTGATCGACTATCGGGCCGAGGATTTCGTGGCCGAAGTGGCCCACCTGACCAAGGGCGCCGGATGCGCCGCAGTTTATGATTCGGTTGGGGCCGACACTTGGCGTGGATCGCTGAAATGCCTGCAACGGCGCGGGACTTTCGTGAATTTCGGCCAATCCTCGGGGATGATCCGCGATTTCGCCTTGTCTGATCTGGCCGCCGGGTCATTGACGGCAATCAGGCCGGTGCTGTTTGATTATGTGGCCAGCCGCGCCGAGTTGCTGGAGCGCAGCGCCGATCTGTTTCGCCGGATGATTGATGGAACGCTGCGCCTTGATGTGGTGGCAAGTCGCCCGCTGCGTGAGGCCGGGGCGGTTCACAC
>JAGPBG010000308.1 GCA_018063485.1 Cypionkella sp. | reverse complement strand
GCCGGGCGATGTGGGTGCGTCGTTGGGCAGCCACCCGATGTTGCAAAAATAGCCTTCACTGGCGGCGAGTCGGGCGGGTTAGCGGTTTGTCAGGCGGCGGCGCAGTTGAAAACGGTTACGCTGGACGTCAGCGCCTTGGGCTGGAACCGTAGCCGCGACAACCAACCGATGCCAGAAGCCGTGGTTTATTGAAGGAGAGATTCAGATGAGATTTGCAGGCAAGGTCGCCGTGATCACCGGGGGGGCGCGTGGAATCGGCCGCGCTTGTGCCGAACGCTTTTTGGCGGAAGGTGCCTGCGTGGCGATTGCCGACATTGACGCGGCAGCAGTGGCCCAAACCGCCGCCGCGCTGGGCGGGCCAGACCGGGTGCGCGCCATTGTTACCGACGTCAGCGACAAACAGCAGGTCGATGCGCTGGTGGCGCAGACCGTGGCGGCCTTTGGTCGGCTGGATATCATGGTCAACAATGCCGGCATCGCGCAGGTAAAGGAGTATCTGGACATCACGCCCGAAGATTTTGATCGCGTGCTGGGGGTGAACCTGAAAGGCGCGTTTCTGGGTGTGCAAGCCGCCGCGCGGCAGATGATCGCGCAAGGGCAGGGCGGTGTGATCATCAACATGTCGTCGATCAACTCGGGTCTGGCCAACCCGAACCTTGCCACCTATGCGATTTCGAAGGGCGGCATCAATCAGGCCACCAGCACCGCCGCCGTCGCCTTTGCGCCGCATGGCATCCGGGTCTGCGGCGTTGGCCCCGGCACCATTGATACCGAGATGATCAAAGGCTCGTTCACCAACCGCGCTGGCGGCAATGACGTTATCTTGTCGCGCACGCCGATGGGGCGGCTTGGACGGGCGGACGAGATTGCCTCGGTGGTGGCGTTTCTCGCGTCGGACGATGCGTCTTATTTCACCGGCGAGACGATCTACCCCGATGGCGGTCGCCGGGTGTTGAACTACACCGTTCCGGTGAAAGGCTAGGCGATGACCGACCGTTTCAAAAAGCTGCACCATATCTGCATCGTGGTGCATGATATTGACCGCTCGCAGGCCTATTACGAAAGCATCGGCATCGGGCCTTGGGAAAGCTATCCGCCGCTGGTGGAGTACAAGGAACTGGAGGTGCCAAGCGTGGCGGGCTTTACCGCGATGCAGTATCGCATCTGCAACCTGTCGAACGTGCAGATGCAGTTGTGCCAGCCCAGCGCCAACCCCAGCCCGCAGCGGGTTTTCCTTGATAGCAAGGGCGAGGGCGTGTTCCACATCGGCTTTGAAGTGCCCGATGCCGACAAGGCCGAAGCCGAGGCGCGCGCCGACGGCTTGGCCGTGAAGATGCGCGGGCGGCGTGACAACCGCAGCGGCTTCACTTATTATGACACTGCCGCAGGGGCGGGCGTGGTGCTGCTGACACGGGCCACGGACCAGCCGGGGAAATAGATGATCCGTTCCATCGACATCAATTCTGATCTGGGTGAGGGGTTTGGCCCTTGGGCGATGGGCGATGACGCGACCATGCTGGGGCTGGTCACCAGCGTCAACATCGCCTGTGGCGGCCATGCCGGAGATCCTGAAACCATGTTCGCCACCCTGCGGTTGGCCGTGGACCGGGGTGTGATCGTCGGCGCGCATCCCGGTTACAATGACCGTGAGGGCTTTGGGCGACGGGTTATCCCGATGGAACCAGATCAGATTGCCCGTATGGTGGCGGCCCAGATCGGCAGTTTGCAAGCAATGGCGGCGCTGGCCGGAACCAGGGTGCATTATGTCAAACCTCATGGCGCGTTGGGCAATCTTGCTGCCGACCGGCGCGATGTGGCGGATGCCATTGTCGCTGCTGTCCACGCCATTTCCCCTGCACTTGCCATTCTCGCCATTTCCGGCACCGAGTTGGAACTTTCCGCCCGCCGCGCCGCCGTCCTAGTTTATTCCGAGATTTTCGCCGACCGTACCTATCTGGCCTCGGGTCGCCTGACCCCACGTTCGCGCCCCGATGCCATGATCCATGACGCACAGACTGCCACCGACCGGCTCCTGGGTTTTCTTGACACTGGCCTGATGCCCATCGTCGATGGCAACCCGATCCCGCTTGCCGCGCAGTCAGTTTGTGTTCACGGCGACAGCCCCGGCGCGGTCACCATGGCCCGGCTGATCCGCCAGAACCTCTCTGCCGCCGGGGTGATACTCGCCCCGTTCATCTGTGGCTGACCAATGAGCGCGCCCGTTTTTCGTCCCGTGGCAGACCATGCCCTGCTGGTCGAATTCGGCACGTCAATCAGCGATGCTGTGCACGAGGCCGTGCTGCGGCTTGATCAGTCGCTGGCCGCCCGGCCCTTTGCCGGTTTTACTGAATCCGTGCCGGCGATGGTCAACTTGCTTGTCGATTTCGATCCCATGATCACCGATCACGCCTTGGTCGAGGCTCACCTGCGCGGTCTGCTGGCAACCGCCTGCATTGCCAAGGCATCGCCATCCCTGCGCGAGGTTCTGGTCTGCTATGATGGTGCCTTCGCGCCGGATCTGGATGCAGTGGCCCGATTGACCAGACTGTCGCCCGATGCCGCAATCAACGCCCATCTCGCCGGGCGCTATGACGTGTTCATGTACGGATTTGCGCCGGGCTACGCCTATCTCGCTGGTGTCCCTCAGGCCCTGCAACTGGACCGCAAACCCAGCCCGGTGCGTGGGATAGCCGCCGGTTCCGTCCTGATCGCCGGGCCACAATGTCTGATCACGACGTTGATCATGCCGACCGGTTGGTGGATCATCGGCCGCTCGCCAACTCGTATCCTGACGGGTGATGCCGCGCGGCCGTTTTTGTTCGATGTTGGCGACCGCGTTACCTTTCGCCGCATCAGCGCGGCCGAATTTGACACCGTAACATGACCAAAGCCAGCTTTAGGATCAGCTACGCCGGTCCCCATGTCACCATTCAGGATGCAGGCCGCCCTGGTTTGATGCGTTACGGCGTGCCCGCCTCGGGCCCGATGGACCGCCGGGCCTTTGCCATCGCCAATGCCATCCTTGGCAATCCTTCCCGCTGTGCGGCGGGGATCGAAGTTTCTTTGGGCGGGCTTCAACTTGAGTGCCTGTCGGGCCGAGTAACGGGCGCTATCGCCGGGGGCGGCTTTGTTGTGCAGCACAAGCACGAAAGGCTTGGATCGTGGCATGTACTGACCATAAGCGCCGGGCAAAAGCTGGCCATCCGTCCCGGCCCTTGGGGCAGTTGGACCTACCTGTGTTTTGCGGGTGATTTGCAGGCCCCTGATTGGCTTGGCAGCCGCGCGACCCACGCGTCGTCTGGCCTTGGCGGCGGCAGGCTGAGTACCGGGCAAATCCTGACAATCGACAATGCGCAGGATCGCCCTGCTGCCCTTGGCCCCATCGCTTGCCCGGTCTGGGCCCGCCCGCGCCGTAACCTGCGCTGCGTCCTTGGCCCGCAAGATCGTTTTTTTGCTCACGAGGCGTTAAGGATGTTTACCAGCCTGCCCTACACTCTCACCGATGCCTGTGACCGTATGGGTGTTCGCTTGCGCGGGGCAGCCCTTGTGCCGGACGGCGCGCTGAGCATCCCATCTGAACCAATTCTGCGCGGCTCTGTTCAGGTGTCTGGCGACGGCGTGCTGACCGTTTTGCTATCGGATCATCAAACCACCGGCGGATATCCGAAAATCGCAACGATCTTGTCTGACGACACTGACGGTCTTGTC
>JAGPBG010000307.1 GCA_018063485.1 Cypionkella sp. | reverse complement strand
ATATTCATCAAAACAGCCGGTTGCAAAGCCCGTCGTAATCGGTTTCTCTCGCGCAAATTCACAAAAGGCCTGAAATGTCTGCTGTTCTGCTGATCCCCGCGCTGCTTCTGGATGCCGCTTTTGGCGAACCGAAACTGATCTGGAATCGCTTTCCGCACCCTGCCGTTCTGATGGGTCGCCTGATTTCATGGGCGGACACCACCTATAACGAAGGCGAGGATCGCCGCCAAAAGGGTGTGTTCGTGATGGCATGTCTTGGCCTTGGCGCGCTGCTGCTGGGCTGGCTGATTCACAAGATACCCGATGGCGGTGTTCTGGAAATCCTGATTGTTGCTGTGCTTTTGGCGCAACGCAGCCTTGTGCAGCATGTGCGGGCGGTGGGGGATGCCTTGCGATTGTCGCTGGGCGATGGGCGGCGCGCGGTTGCGATGATTGTCGGTCGCGATACCGCAGTGCTGGACAGGTCCGCTGTGGCGCGATCTGCCATCGAAAGCGCCGCCGAAAACCTGTCTGACGGGGTGATTGCCCCCGCTTTTTGGTTTCTGATCGGCGGATTGCCGGGGCTGCTGCTTTATAAAATCACCAATACCGCTGACAGCATGATCGGCCACCGGACCGAGCGACACGAACAGTTCGGCTGGGCCGCGGCGCGGTTTGATGATCTCTTGAACCTGATCCCGGCACGCCTCACCGCAGTTTTGGTGGCGCTGACACATGGCTGGCTGAACCCCGCGCCGATCTTGCGCGATGCACCGTTGCACCGCAGCCCCAACGCCGGTTGGCCCGAGGCGGCATTGGCCTGCGTTTTGAACATCGCTTTGGCCGGGCCGCGCAGCTATAATGGCAAGATGCAGGATTTTCCCTGGGTCTGCCCCGAGGGCCGCCGGACGCTCGGCCCCGACGATATCGACCGCACCGTTGCCGCGCTATGGCGGGCTTGGGGCGCAATGCTGGCAATAACAATCGTGGTGGCCCTGATATGATTACCGAAGCCGAGTTGATGGCCGCCCTGCCGCATGTGCTGGCCGCCCCGAAGACCGATGCCCCCATCGCCACGCTGGCGCTGCGCCCGGCCTTGGGAAAACGCGCGTTCCCCGATGAGATCACTCTGACCCGCGCCAATGGCATCCCCGGTGAACGCTGGTCGACCACGCCTTGGATGCGGCTTGCCGATGGCTCCCCCGATCCGCGGATTCAGGTCTCGATCCTGCCGGTCCGAGTAATGGATCTGGTTTGGCGTGACCGCGTCAACACCCCGCATCCCGGCGATCCGATTGTAGCCGATCTGGATTGCAGCCTTGCCAACTTGCCCGCTGGCAGCCGTATTCGGGCCGGAACCGCAGTGCTGGAGGTGTCCGATCTTTTCAACGAGGCTTGCGTGAAATGGAAGGTCCGCTACGGCGCCGCCGCCCGCGCCTGGATCGAACTGCCAGGACACCCGGAATTGCGCCTGCGCGGTGTTCTGTGCAGTATCGTGCAAGACGGCGTGGTGAAACTGTCTGACCGATTGCAGGTGATCCGTTAGGCCACCAGTGCCGCCGCCTTTTTCAGATCAACAGAAACCAGCTGGCTGACGCCCTGTTCGGCCATTGTCACGCCAAACAGCCGATCCATCCGCGCCATCGTCACCGCATGATGCGTGATGATCAGGAACCGTGTTTCCGTGCGCCGTGTCATCTCGTCCAAAAGGTCACAAAATCGCGTCACGTTGGCATCATCCAACGGCGCATCCACTTCATCGAGAACGCAAATCGGCGCCGGATTGGCCAGAAATACCCCGAAAATCAGCGCCAGCGCGGTAAGGGTCTGCTCTCCACCCGACAGTAGCGACAAGACGGCCAGCTTTTTGCCCGGCGGCTGGCACATGATTTCCAGCCCCGCCTCCAGAGGATCATCCGATTCCACCAGCACCAATCGCGCCTCGCCACCACCGAACAGATGGGTGAACAACGTGGCAAAATTGGCGTTGACCTGCTCGAAGGCTGTCAGCAGCCGCTCGCGCCCCTCGCGGTTCAGGCCGGAAATCCCGGCGCGCAGTTTCTTGATCGCCTCTTCCAGATCAATTTTCTCCTGATGCAGGGTGTCATGTTCCAACCGCACCGCCTCGGCGTCCTCTTCGGCGCGCAGGTTCACCGCGCCCAAGGCCTCGCGCTGACGTTTCAGGCGTTGCACATCGGTATCAAGGCTGTCGGCGTCGGGCATCTTGTCGGGATCAACCTTCAACGTCTCCAGCAGTTGCGCGGGTGTCGCCCCCGCAGCCTCGCCAATCCGCTCGGCAGCAAAGGCCACCGCCTCGCGCGCGGCCTCGGCCCGTGCCTCGCTCCGCGCCCGTGCCTCACGTGCCTCTCCGGCCAGCTTTTCACCCTCGCGCTCGGTATCGCGCGCGCCTCGCAACGCCGCCTCGGCCCCGGACAAAGCATCCGCCGCCAGCGCGCGCCGCGCTTGGGCACTGGCAATCGCATCGCCCAATTCCTCGCGCTTGATGGCGATTTCCTCAGGTGCGGCAGAGGCCTCGGAGAGTTCCTCCTCGGTTTCCGCCTTGCGCTCGGCCAGTTCGGCCAGCCGTTTGCCCGCCGTCTCCAGCCGGTACTTCCAGCCCGACACCTCCTTGACCGCCTCTTGCCTGCGCCGCACCCGCGCCTCGCCCTCGCGGCGCAACTCGTCCTGCCCGGAGCGCCGCGTCATCATTGTGATCCGCGCCGCCTCGACCGCGACGCGTGCCGCCTCGAGCGTGAAGCGCGCAGACTCCAGATCGCCCAGATCCTCCGCCATCGCACTGGCCTCTTCCAGCCGCTCACGGGCCTCAATCGCCTCGTCGCCGTAACGCGACACCGCCAACCTTGCAGCCTCCAGCTTGCCACCCGCAATCGAGCGATCAGCTTCGGCGCGGGCCGCCATCCGGTTGGCATCGGCCACCCGCGCATCGGCGGCGCGACGGGCCTCACGCGCCATCTGATCGGCGCGCGCCAGATCAGCCAGCCGGGTTTGCAGTGCCGCATGCGCCTGCGCCGCCCCCATGGCCCGCGCGGACACCTCTTCCAGATCGCGTTTCAGCCGGGTCAACCGGTTCAACTGCTGCAAGCGCAACGCGGCGGCCGAGGGCGCATCTTCGGCCCCGGCGCGAAATCCGTCCCAGCGCCACAAATCGCCCTCACGGCTGACCAGCCGCTGCCCCGGCTGCAAACCCACCTGCAACCGCGCGCCGACCTCGCGCTCCACCAGCCCGATCTGCCCCAGACGCCGCTGCAACACCGGCGGCGTTTGCACATATCTCGCCAGCGGTTGCACCCCATCAGGCAGTAATTGTGGATCAGGATAATCCGGCAAGGGCACCCAGCCCGAGGGCCGATCCGCGCCCACTTCGGGGCTGCGCAGATCATCGGCCAGCGCCGCGCCCAGCGCCTTTTCCAGCCCCGGTTCCACGATCAAGCGGTCCAGCACCTGATGCCCGGCCAACCCCTCACGCTCGACCAGTTTTGCCAGCGCCGCCACTTCGGCCCGCATTGCCGCTGCCTCGCCCTCGGCCTCGGATTTCGCCGCCCGCGCATCGGATTCGCGCGCCTGCACTTCGGCCCGTGCCGCCTCGGTGTGCTCCAATGCCTCATCAGCGGACTCCGCCAGATGCGCCGCCGCCTCCTGGCCTTCCTCTGCCGCAGCAAAACCCGCACTCGCCGTGGCCAATGCGGTTTGTGCCACCAAAACCGCCTCAGCCGCCCGCCC
>JAGPBG010000306.1 GCA_018063485.1 Cypionkella sp. | reverse complement strand
GGCCAATCCTGCCGCCCGTAATGAATCGCCGCATCAAAGGCCGAATGGGCGAAATCAAACGGAGCGAGCCGTGTTGACAGGTTCACCGTAACCTCGGGATGTGATTGCGCAAACTGCGCCAACCTTGGTGCCAGCCAGTGCATGCCAAAGGCCGGCAAGATCGCCAGATTGAGACTGCCGCCCAAAGGATTGGCCCGCAGTTTCAATGAGGCCGAGGCCAGCGACAGCAGCGCACGCCGCACCTCGCGCGTATAATCCTGCGCGGCTTGGGTCAGTCGCAACCGGTGCCGGTCGCGAATGATCAACTGCACCCCCAACTGCCCTTCCAACACCTGCAACTGCCGGCTGATCGCGCCTTGGGTCAGGTTCAGATCCTCTGCCGCCGCCGAGGCCGATCCCAACCTGTCCACCGCCTCAAGCGCCAAGAGCGACGGGATCGAGGGCAGATAGCGGCGCGAGGCAATCATATGAGTTTTCCTCATGGCGGGGCGAGTGCGTTTCGATAGTCTGGCGCGACGTTCTGTGCAATACAAGGGAAACTCCCGCAGATCATAGGTGCAAGATGACCGACAAGCCCAAGCTGAAAGCCAAAGACGCCCCCGACCTGGGCCGCTTTGATTGGCAAGACCCCTTCCGTATGGATGACCAACTCACCGAGGAAGAGCGGATGCTGCGCGACGGTGCCCGCGCCTATGCACAGGAAAAGCTGCAACCACGCGTCATCGCCGCCTATCGTGAGGAATCCACCGACCCGGCGATTTTCCGCGAAATGGGCGAGATGGGCCTGCTGGGCGTGACGGTGCCCGAGCAATACGGCGGCTTGGGCGCATCCTATGTGGCCTATGGCTTGATCGCGCGTGAGGTCGAGCGGGTGGATTCGGGCTACCGCTCGATGATGTCGGTGCAAAGTTCTTTGGTGATGTATCCGATCTACGCCTATGGCACCGAGGCGCAGCGGATGAAATACCTGCCGAAATTGTCCTCAGGCGAATGGATCGGCTGTTTTGGCCTGACCGAACCTGACGCGGGTTCCGACCCCGCAGGCATGAAAACCGTGGCCAAGAAAACCGCCAATGGCTACGTTCTGAACGGCGCGAAAATGTGGATCTCCAACGCCCCGATCGCCGATGTGTTCGTGGTCTGGGCGAAATCAGAAGCTCATGGCGGCAAGATCAAGGGCTTTGTTCTGGACAAGGGCACCAAGGGCCTGTCTGCCCCCAAGATTGGCGGAAAACTCAGCCTGCGCGCCTCGATCACCGGCGAGATCGTGTTGAAGGATGTCGAGGTTGGCGAGGACGCCTTGCTGCCAAATGTCGAAGGTTTGAAAGGCCCATTCGGCTGTCTGAACCGCGCGCGCTATGGCATTGCATGGGGCGTCATGGGGGCGGCAGAATTCTGCATGGGGGCCGCACGCCAATACGGACTGGATCGCAAACAATTCGGCAAACCCTTGGCGCAGACCCAGCTTTACCAATTGAAGCTCGCCAATATGCTGACCGAAATTTCGCTTGGCCTTCAGGCGTCGTTACGGGTCGGGCGACTGATGGATGAGGCCAACGCCGCCCCCGAGATGATCTCGATCATCAAGCGCAACAACTGCGGCAAAGCCTTGGACGCCGCCCGTTGGGCCCGCGACATGCACGGCGGCAACGGCATTCAGGAAGATTACCAGATCATGCGTCATATGGTGAACCTTGAAACCGTCAACACCTATGAAGGCACGCATGACGTGCACGCCCTGATCTTGGGTCGCGCGGTGACCGGATTGCAGGCATTTTTCTGAAATCAAAGGTTTCGCGGCGACACGTCTTGCCGCGAAACCTATACCGAAAGCGTGGCCCGAACCGCCCTGCCCCAGCGGCCATAGGCGGCGGCCCGGTCCGCCTCGGCCATCTGCGGCACAAAGCGCCGCTCAAGTTCCCAGCTTTGCGCAAATTCCTTTGGCTCGGGGCAGATGCCGCTTTGCAACCCCGCCAGATAAGCCGCCCCCAAAGCCGTTGTTTCCGTCACCTTCGGCCGGTCCACCTCGGCCCCCAGAATATCGGCCAAGAACTGCATCGCCGGATCGCTGGCCACCATGCCGCCATCGACGCGCAAGCGGTTGCTGCCAGCCATCCCCCAATCGGCGCGCATCGCTTCCAGCAGATCACGGGTCTGAAAGCCCACCGAACGCAAAGCCGCGCGGGCAAATTCCGCCGGGCCGGAATTGCGCGTCAGCCCGTAAACCGCGCCGCGACAATCGGGCTGCCAATAAGGCGCGCCCATGCCGGTAAAGGCGGGCACCAGCACCAAATCCTGCGACGGATCGGCCTTTGCCGCCAAGGGCGCGGTTTCGGCCGCGGTCTTGATGATCCCCAACCCGTCACGCAGCCATTGCACCACGGCCCCGGCAATAAAGATCGAGCCTTCCAACGCATAGGTGGTCTCGCCCCCGATGCGGTAAGCAATCGTCGTCAGCAGCCGGCTTTTTGATGGCACCATTTGGCCCCCGGTGTTCAGCAACGCAAAACAGCCGGTGCCATAGGTCGATTTCATCATCCCCGGCTCGAAACAGGCCTGCCCCACCGTGGCTGCCTGTTGATCGCCCGCAACGCCCCTAATTGGAATGGCACGACCGAAATGAACGGGGTCGGTCATCCCGAAATCCGCGGCACAATCGCGCACCTCGGGCAGGATGCTCATGGGAATATCCAGCAGCGCGCAGATATCGGCATCCCAAGTATTGCTGGCGATATTGTAAAGCAGCGTCCGCGCCGCATTGGTGGCATCGGTGGTATGCACCTTGCCGCCCGTCAGTTTCCAGATCAGGAAACTGTCAACCGTGCCAAAGGCCAGCTTTCCCGCATCAGCCAGCGCCCGCGCGCCGGGCGTGTGATCGAGCAGATAGTTCACCTTGGTACCGGAGAAATACGGATCCAACAACAAGCCGGTGCGCGCCGTGATCATCGGCTCATGCCCGGCGGCGCGCAAATCGGCACAAATCCGGGCGGTGCGGCGGTCTTGCCACACAATCGCCCGCGCTATCGGCTCACCCGTATCGCGATGCCAAAGCAGCGTGGTTTCGCGTTGATTGGTGATGCCGATGGCCGCGATACGCGCCGCATCCGTGCGCGAAATCACCGCGCGCGCCGTGGCCAAAGTGCTGGCCCACAGATCCGCCGGATCATGTTCCACCCAACCGGAGGCCGGAAAATGCTGCGCGAACTCTTCTTGCGCCGAGGTGATCGGGGTCAACGCCGCATCAAATAAAATGGCACGGCTGGAAGTTGTGCCTTGGTCAATGGCAAGGATTTGGGTCATGTGCGGCCTTTCACAGCCAATGAAGCAAAACGGTTCATGCCTTATCCTGCATCCATTCCGCCAAGGCTTCAATCTCGCCCGGCGTCATTCGCAAGCCCAGTTTTGAGCGCCGCCACACCACATCTTCGGCGGTCTTGGCGTATTCCCGGGCGATCAACCAGCCCAGTTCTGCCTCGGTCAGCGTCGCCCCAAAGGACCGGCCCAAAGCCTCGACCGTGGTGGCACCGCCAAGGATCTCGACAGCCTCGGTCCCATAAGCGCGGATCAATCGGGTGGCCCAGAAATCGGTCAGAAAAGAATGTTTTTTCCGTAACTCCGCAGTCAGCGCTGCTACGCCATCATGCGGAAAATTCCCCCCTGCAAGCGGAACTCGCGCTGTCCAATCGGGCTTCATGCCTTCGAAGAACGGCCCGAGCTTGGC
>JAGPBG010000305.1 GCA_018063485.1 Cypionkella sp. | reverse complement strand
TATCTGGCTGATTTCTTCGTGGTCAACACCGGCACCCACCTGCTTCTCGACATCAAGGAAGCCTTCGCCGACACCACCCTGCGCCGCCTTGCCATGTACAAACTGCGCGCCGATGTCGGCTTTGCCACGTCCGACCTGCAGGTCAGCCGCAGCCTTGATCCCGCCGCAGGCTTTGCCGACCCGCGCCATCCGGCACTTGGCACGCGCAGCTATGCAGCCGGCGCAACGCAAACCGCAACAGATTGGGAGTCCATCCGCGTCGCCCATTGCATCCCCGAAACCGGAATCGAGTTGATCCCCGATGACAGCTATCTGCTGGAAAACGGCTTTGAACGTCTGCATGGCGTCGATTTCCGCAAGGGCTGCTATGTCGGCCAGGAGGTCACTGCCCGCATGAAGCACAAGACCGAACTGCGCAAGGGTCTGGTGCGGGTGCGGATCGACGGAAGCGCGCCCCTGGGCACCCAGATCACCGCAGGCGAGAAAACCGTGGGAAAACTCTTCACCCAATCGGGCCACCATGCGCTTGCATACCTACGGCTGGATCAGGCCACCGGCACCCTGCAGGCGGGCGAGGCGCAGCTTTGGCTCGAATGACAAAGGCCGCCCCTTGGGGCGGCCCTGTGTGAAAATGCCAAAGGCTTAGGCGCGCTCTGAATATTCCATCAATTCGGTGTGAACGATGATGTCCTCATCCGTGTTGATAAACGGCGGCACCATGATGCGCACGCCATTGTCCAGCACCGCAGGCTTGTAGGATTTGCTGGCGGTTTGCCCGTTCTGCACCGGCTCGGTTTCGACCACCTTGCACTGCACCTTTTGCGGAATAGTCACGTTCAACGGCTCTTCACCATAATACTGCACCGATACCGTCATCCCGTCTTGCAAGAACGGCCGACGCTCACCCAGCAAGTCGGCATCCAACTCGATCTGCTCATAGGTCTCATTGTCCATGAACACCAAACGGCCATCGGTCTCATACAGGAACTGCTGATCTTTCATTTCAAGATCAACGCGTTCCACCTTATCCTCCGAGCGGAAGCGCTCGTTCAATTTCCGCCCGTCACGCAGGTTTTTAAGCTCAACTTGAGCGAAAGCACCGCCCTTGCCCGGTTTGACATGATTGACCTTGACCGAAGCCCAAAGACCCCCATCGTGTTCAATGATAGCCCCGGGTTTGATTTCGTTTCCGTTTATCTTCGGCATTGTGGCAAAACCTTGTCAAAAGGTTGATTGAAGTCAGAGCGCCCCTATATATGG
Organism: Cypionkella sp.; assembly: GCA_018063485.1. Classification (GTDB taxonomy): domain Bacteria; phylum Pseudomonadota; class Alphaproteobacteria; order Rhodobacterales; family Rhodobacteraceae; genus CBDUEF01. Next base: position 2,462 of record JAGPBG010000305.1, on the reverse strand, counting down.
CGAGTGATTGCCTGACAAGACGACTAGATAAAGTGGTCCCAATTGCCAGCTATGTGCAGTACGCATGGCAGACATGAGGAATATGGGGTGCCGAATCGTTATCAAACCGTTACAAGCAGGGAACGCAGGAAAGACAAGACCAAGAATAAGGACTTAGCAATGCTCGACTCCATTGACAGCACGGCCTTCAACTTTGAACAGGGGCAGCGCGCCCGCAAGTTGTTTGCAGCCGTGGTTCTGGCGGCTTTGGATGATGCCATTGCCGACGACAAGAAATATGGTAATGGCCCCGATCAGATCGCCCGTTGGGCGCGGTCGCGCGATGGCCGTGAAGTGCTGTCTTGCTCGGGCATCGACCCGAACGAGCGCGTGGTCAAAGGTCTGATGGATTTCGTTTCCAAAGGCGTGCGCACATCGGTGGCACTGTCGCGTGAAGAAAGCGAACGCCGCCACGCGGCCGAGCTGGAACATTCCGAAGCGGCCTGATCCTTGTCTGCACCAAAGCGAAAAAGCGCCCCATGGGGCGCTTTTTGTTTTCGATCCGCATTTCATGCTATTGGCAGCTACTTATAATCCTGCACCGCCATGGCGCGGGCAATCTCAACCCGCACCAGCTTGCGGATATTGCGGGTGATCCGCTCACCCAAAGTGCCTTGCAATTCTTCACGGATCAGATCACGCACCAATTCGCGCAAGACGTCTTCATTGAAGGTTAGTTCCTGATCATCAAAGGCGCCATCATCATAGGAGCCGTCATCGAAACTTCCCGCAAAATCGCCGCCCTTCGCTGAATCGATAAAGCGATCATCCGAACCGGCCGCAGTCAACCGCTCAACAACCACTTCTTCCAATTCGGCAATCACGCCTGCCTCAGTGGCATCGGCCCAAGCCTGATCAGGCTCGATGGTTCCGGCCAGAGGCGCGGGCTCATCGGGCACACCCTCATCCTCATGCTGCGCCCAAGCTGCAACCTCGGGCTTGGCTGCTGCAACATCACGCACCGAATGAAAGGCAACCACGTCGTCATCATAATCCGGGGCGGCGTCGACATCTGGAATGAAATCGGTCCAAGACCCATCCTGCAGCGCATCAATCGCCATGGGTGCGGCGTCGCCGGTTTCAGGCTCCCACTCTTCATCGCGCTCGGCAACGGCGGCCCCCAACCGGGCGACAACCTGCGTAATCGGAGCGATGACAGGCGGCACATCCACCTCTTCGGTCACCACGCGCAAGGCCGGAGTCAGGATCAGCTTGCCTGCCTCGGCAGCCCCACGCGCCGGCGGACGCATATCCTCGGATACAAGCCGTCGGATCGAGGACAGCACATCCTCTATCTCACCATTGCTCATCGGTTCAGCCATACCTGCCTCGACACTTCGTCACACTGTTGTCGTTGGCATGAGTCTAGCCTCACCCCCATGAGAATACAAGAAAATGCCAAGAGCAGCGGGCGCTCAACACGCGGCTTTTGTCTCAATTGCCGATCTTGCCCAGGATCTTGTCCAGCCGCTTGCCCTGAACCGAAGTTGCCGGGGCTTTCTTAACCGCATTGTAATAGGCCTCGGGATCATAAGACGGCACCCCCAGCTTCAGGTGATCCGCCGTCAACAACCCCATCGCCGACAGCAATTGATAGGCCCCGACATAGCGGTTCGCTTCGGCCTGCAACTTGGTTGCACGGGCATCCGACAGATCCTGCTCGGCGTTCAGCACATCCAAAGTGGTGCGCGCGCCCAAGGACGCCTCTTCGCGCACCCCATCAAACGCCGCCTGCGCCGCCGTCACCTGCCCGGTGCCAGCCGTGATCGAGGCCCCGGCAACCGCCAGATTGGCCCAGGCATTGCCGACGTTCTGGCCGACATTCACCGCCGTCTGATGCAGCCCGGCCTGAGCAATTTCCTTGCCCGCCAATGCCTTGCGATACAGCGCCGAAATCTCGCCGCCGTGGTAAACCGGCTGATTGAACGACAATCCTATCGAAGTATTGCCCAAGCCCGTTCCCATATCTTCTGAAATCCCGACATTGCCCACGATTGTCGGCAAAACCCCGGTTTTCGCGATTGCCACCCGCAAGTCTGCCGATTTGGCATCATGTTGGGCCTGAATCACGAACGGATGCGTGCGCAATGCCACCGCGCGTGCCGCGTCCAGAGATTTCGCCGTGGCGGGCAGCTTTGGCAGGCCGCTCAAGCGGTCGGGATAATGCCCCGTCGCGGCCTTGTAGGCCTCACGCGCCATTGCCAACTGGCCCTGTGCCGCCGCCAGATTGGCCCGCGCCGCCGCCAGTTGCGCCTCGGCCAAAGACACATCGGTCTTGGTCACTTCACCAACCTCAAACCGGTCGCGCGCGGCCTTCAATTCCTGCCCGATCAACCGCACGTTCGATTCGCGCAAATCGACAATCTCAAGCTGCAACCGCACATTGACAAAGGCCGTCACCGCCGACAGCAACACCTGTTGCT
>JAGPBG010000304.1 GCA_018063485.1 Cypionkella sp. | reverse complement strand
CGATAATCACCAACATACATTGACGATCCTCATCGAGACGCGGCGTGAAGTAGACGCCGTCGGCCCAGAAATACACATAGCGCCGCGTCGACAGGTCGCGCTTGGACCAGCGTTCATAATCGTCCCAGCCCGCAGACGCTTGGAGCGGCACGTCGTCAAGCCCGACCGTGACCGACACCCCGAGCGGGCTGCGAAGTATCAAATCGCCTATCGGGCTGCGGTCCTTCTGCCACGACGCGGCAAGCCATACGGCGATTTCGGCTGGCGTCACTTGCAAGGACAATCCGCGGGAGTCTAACAGCTTCTGAACCTTAGCGGCAGGCTTGGCGGCGCGGCATCAGGCATCGGCCAGGGGCATGGCTGCGACTCCGTTTGTTGGTACCGCAGCCACCATACCAATAAATCATACCAACAAAAGACGGGGCGCACGGGGACGCATCGGGCGCCATGGGGGCGCAAGATCGAGGTAACCCACTGTTTTCAAGTGGATTACCGCCGATCTGGGGCGCATGGGGATGAATATTTGGTAGGCCCGGAGGGACTCGAACCCCCAACCAAGGCGTTATGAGCGCCCGGCTCTAACCATTGAGCTACAGGCCCAGCCTGCCTTTGCCTAGCAGATGCGCGCCCGAGGTCAAGCGGGGTGTCAAAATATCCCAACCTGTATGGGCTGCGTTGCGCGGGGCGGTCGGATCGGGTAGAGGCGGCACAGGCGTGGCGACTCTGAGGAACAAGAGATGACAAGCGACAAGAACGGCCTGACCTATGCCGATGCCGGGGTTGATATTGATGCCGGCAATGCGCTGGTTGAAAGGATCAAGCCTGCCGCACGGCGCACGCAAAGACCCGGCACCATGGCGGGGCTTGGCGGCTTTGGCGCTTTGTTTGATCTTAAGGCTGCGGGCTACAAGGATCCGGTACTGGTGGCGGCCACTGATGGCGTGGGCACCAAGCTGCGCATCGCGATTGATACCGGCAATGTCGACAGCATCGGCATTGATCTGGTGGCGATGTGCGTGAACGATCTGGTGTGCCAAGGGGCCGAGCCTTTGTTCTTCCTGGATTATTTCGCGACTGGCAAACTGGATGTTGCCGAGGCCACCCGCATCATCAACGGAATCGCCGCAGGCTGCGAAGCCTCGGGCTGCGCATTGATCGGTGGCGAAACCGCCGAGATGCCGGGGATGTATCACAGGGGAGATTTCGATCTGGCGGGGTTCGCCGTGGGCGCGATGGAGCGTGGACAGGACTTGCCATCGGGCGTTGCACAAGGCGATGTGCTTTTGGGGCTAGCCTCAAGCGGGGTGCATTCCAACGGTTATTCCTTTGTGCGAAAGGTGGTTGAGGTGTCGGGGCTGGCATGGGGCGATGCTTCACCGTTTTCGGATGGCACGTTGGGGCAGGCCTTGCTGACCCCCACCCGGCTTTATGTCAAGCAGGCGCTGGCGGCTGTCCGTGCGGGCGGGGTTCATGCTCTGGCCCATATCACTGGTGGCGGGCTGACGGAAAATCCGCCGCGGGTGGTGCCACGGGGGCTTGCTTGCGAGATTGATCTGGGGACATGGCAACTGCCTGAGGTGTTCCGCTGGTTGGCGTCAACGGCCAGGATGAGCGAGCAGGAGTTGTTGAAAACCTTCAATTGCGGCATCGGCATGATGGCAGTTGTGGCGGCGGATCGGGCCGAGGAATTGGCCGCTCTGCTGCGCTCGCAGGGCGAAACCGTTGTGAAGATGGGACGGATCGTGCAGGGCAATGGCGTGGTTTACAAGGGCAAGCTGCTGTGAAACGCGTGGCCATCCTGATTTCCGGGGGTGGCTCGAACATGCAAGCCCTGGTCCGCGATATGGTTGGCGATCACCCTGGGCGCGCGGTCCTGGTGGCGTCCGATAATCCCGGCGCAACCGGGCTTGCGGTGGCGGCAGCGATGGGCATTCCGGTGAAGGCCGTCGATCATCGCGCATATGACCGAGCGGGGTTCGAAGCTGCGTTGTTGGAAGTCCTTGTGTCCGCAGCGCCTGACGTGGTGTGCCTTGCAGGATTCATGCGGGTGCTAAGCGCCAATTTCGTGCACCGGTTCAAAGGACGGATGCTGAACATCCACCCGTCTCTTTTACCGAATTATCCGGGGTTGCACACCCATGCGCGCGCCTTGGCCGCAGGCGACAAGCAGACGGGCTGCACCGTGCATCAGGTGACAGCAGATCTGGACGCAGGGCCGATCCTTGGACAGGCGGCGATTGCGATTGTGCCGGGTGACACCGTGCAAAGCCTGGCAGCACGGGTGCTTGTGCAGGAACACCGGCTTTACCCCGCGGTCTTGCGACGCTTCCTGCGCGGAGAGACCGCTGTATTGACCCTGTAACCAGAGCCTTTTCGGGGGGCATCGAGCCCCCTCTCAAAGGCTTTGGCGCCGGTTGCGCTGTGGGTTTTGTCCCCAAGTATCTTGTCCCTTGGTCGGTCAGCCCCTGTGACGAGGATGTGTTGGACAAAGCACACGGGTTTTTGGGGTTTTCACTGGCCGCGTTGCTGCCTATAGGCAAGTTGCGGGACACCCCCGTAAGCCAAGCGAAAGACCCCAGATGCGCACGATTACCACAACCCAAGAGCTTGCCGCTTTTTGTGATGCCGCCAAATCCGAGAATTATGTGACGATCGACACCGAATTTCTGCGCGAGCGCACCTATTGGTCGAAACTTTGCCTGATCCAATTGGCCCTGCCGGGCAAAGACGGGGATGCGGTGCTGGTTGATCCCATCGAAGGCTCGGAAATGAGCCTTGAGCCGCTTTATGATCTTTTCCGCCATGAGGCCACGGTCAAAGTGTTCCATGCCGCGCGGCAGGATCTTGAGATTTTCTTTGTCGAGGGCAACGCTTTCCCCAAGCCGCTGTTTGACACCCAGATCGCGGCCATGGTTTGCGGCTTTGGCGAGCAGGTGGGCTATGAAACCTTGGTGAAAAAGATCGCCAAGGCTGATCTGGACAAGACCTCGCGCTTTACCGATTGGTCACGCCGCCCGCTGTCCAAAGCGCAACAAGATTATGCCTTGGCCGATGTCACCCATTTGCGGATAATTTATGAATGGCTGGCGGCGCAACTGGTCAAAAACGGCCGGCAAGCCTGGGTTGAGGAAGAGCTGGCCATCCTGACCGAACCGACCACCTATACCGTCACCCCGGATGAGGCCTGGCTGCGGGTCAAGACACGCACCACTTCGGGGCGGTTTCTGGCGATAGTCAAGGAATTGGCCCGGTTTCGCGAAAGCTATGCGCAGGGCCATAACGTGCCGCGCAGCCGGGTGATGAAGGATGATGCGCTGTTGGAACTGGCCTCGACCCGACCGACCAATACCGAGGAGCTGGGCCGCTCACGGCTGTTGTTGCGCGAGGGGCGCAAGGCAGAAATCGCCGATGGCATTCTGGCAGCGGTCAAGGCCGGGATGGAGATGCGCCCCGAAGAGATGCCAAGACCCGATGTCAGCCGCGATCAGTTGCAGGTTAACCCGGCATTGGCCGATCTGTTGCGCGTGCTGCTCAAGGCAAAATCGGAATCGCTGGGGGTTGCGCCAAAACTGATCGCCGCCGCGTCGGATCTGGATGCGATTGCCGCCGGTCAGCGTGATGTCGAAGCGTTGAAAGGCTGGCGGGCCGAGGCCTTTGGCAATGACGCCTTGCGGCTGTGCCGGGGCGAGATTGCCCTCTCGGCCAAGGGCAATGAGGTGCGG
>JAGPBG010000303.1 GCA_018063485.1 Cypionkella sp. | reverse complement strand
CCGTGGCGGTGAACACCACAATCGCCACCACATTGGTCACCGGGCGCTGCCGGGGCCGCACCAGCTCTTGCAGCATCCAGATCGGCAGGGTCGATTGCTGCCCTGCGGTGAAAGTGGTTACGATCACCTCATCGAAAGACAGGGCAAAGGCGAGCATCCCACCGGCGAGCAAAGCCGAGCCGAGGTTGGGCAGCAAAATGTGCCAGAAGGTCTGGAACGCATTTGCGCCAAGATCGGCCGAGGCCTCCAAGATGCCGCCCGACAGCCTTCGAAACCGGGCGACGGCGTTGTTATAGACGATCACGATGCAAAAGGTGGCATGGCCAAGGATGATCGTCCAGGTTGAAAAGGGGATGTCCATCACCGCAAAGGCCGAGCGCAGCGAGATGCCGGTGATCACGCCGGGCAGGGCGATGGGCAAGATGATCAGCAAGGAAATCTGCTCGCGCCCAAAGAAGCGGTTTTGCGCCATGGCCGCAGCCGTGCAGGTGCCAAGGATCAGCGCAAGAATGGTGGAAAGGCTGGCCACTTTGAGCGACAGGTAAAGCGGTGGCCAGATATCCGGGCGATCCCAGGCCACCGCGAACCATTTCGTGGTCAGGCCGGGCGGCGGAAAGGCAAAACTGCGCTCTTCGGTGGTGAAGGCGTAAAGGAAAATCAGGACAATCGGCAGATGCAGGAACAGCAATCCGCCGAAGGCTGCAAGCCGAAGCGGCAATGAGGCTTGGTCAGAGTGCATCAAAAGCCCCCGCACGCTTGGCCAATGCCAGATAGATCAGCATCACCACGATCGGCACCACGGCAAAGGCCGCCGCAAGGGGAATGTTGCCCGCCGTGCCTTGCAATTGATACACTGCCATGCCGATGAAACTGGCCGAGGTGCCGATGATCTGTGGGATGATGTAATCCCCCATCGTCAGCGAAAAGGTAAAGATCGAGCCCGCGATGATCCCCGGCAAGGCCAGTGGCAGGATTACGGTGCGAAAGGTCTGCCCACGCGTGGCCCCCAGATCAGCGGCGGCTTCAAGCATCGAATCCGGCACCCGTTCCAGCGATGCCTGCATCGGTAGAATCATATAGGGCAGCCAGACATAGGTGAAGACAAGGAAAGTGCCGATGTAGCTGGTTGAAAGCGAATTGCCGCCAATCCCCGGCAGCGCAAGGGCTGCGTTCAGTGCGAACGAGGTATGGGTCGCCTCGGCGGCCCAAGTCAGGATGCCCTCTTTGGCGAGGATCAGTTTCCAGGCATAGACCTTGACCAGATAAGAAGACCAAAGCGGCAGCATGATGCCCAGATAGAACACCGCTTTCCAACGGCCCCTTGCAAAGCGGGCGGCATAATAGGCGATGGGAAAGGCAAGAATCGCCGAGGCCACGGTGACCGAGGCCGACATCGTCAATGTGCGGATCAAGATATCATAATTCGATGGACGCAGCAGTTCGGCATAGGTTTTAAGCGTGAATTCCGGCACCACCATGCCGGAAAATTCATCTATGGAATAAAGGCTTTGTAGCAATAGTGCCACCAGTGATCCCAGATAGATGATCCCCAGCCATAACAGCGGTGGGCCGATCAGCAGGATCAGCAACAATGTGGGTTTGCGCCAAAACAGCCCTGTCAAGCGGTCAGCAAGGGTTCTTGCCGGGAAAATCGCCTGTGTCATGGCTGGCCTGTTGCTCTGGCTTGGCAAAGCCATTTGCCCTTTGCAAGAATACCCCTGCCCGAGGCAGCCGCGGGGCGGTGCCGGATTTTCATGCTCATGCCTGATTCTCCATCACATGCAGGTCACCGGGATCAAAGGACAGCGTCACTTCGCTGCCTTGGGTCGGCTGTGCCGTGCCCGCAGGCAAGATCGCGGCAAGTTCGGCCCCTTGGCAATCAAGGGTGATGCGATTGGCGGACCCAAGATAGCGGGAGGCGAGAACTTTACCGGTTATGGTGCCCAGTGGATCAAGCCGCAGCGATTCCGGGCGCAGCGAAGACCATTTTTCCGGGCCGCCGATCGTCTTGGTGAGTGCGGGCGAAAGGACATTCGACGACCCCACGAAATCCGCAACAAAGCGATTTTGCGGTTTGGTGTAAATCTCGGAAGGGCTGCCCAGTTGGGCGATGCGGCCCTTGTTGAAAACCGCGATGTGATCGGCCATTGACAGCGCTTCGCCTTGATCGTGGGTCACGAAAATGAAGGTGATGCCAAGGCGCCGTTGCAGAGATTTCAATTCATCCTGCATCGCTTCGCGCAGTTTCAGATCAAGCGCGCCCAGCGGCTCATCCAGCAGCAGAACCCGCGGTTCGTTGATCAATGCGCGCGCAAGGGCGACCCTTTGGCGCTGGCCACCGGAAAGCTCTTTCGGCTTGCGGCTGCCATAACTGCCAAGCTGAACCACGCTTAGCATCTCTTCAACGCGGGCATATCTTTCGGCGCGCGCCATCCCCTTGACCATCAGGCCATAGGCAACATTGTCGCGCACATTCATATGCGGAAACAGCGCGTAATCCTGAAAGACCGTGTTCACATTGCGCAGATGCGGCGGCACATTGCCGACTGGTGCTCCAAAAATCCTTATCTCGCCAGAGGTGGGTTTTTCGAACCCCGAAATCAGTCGCAAACAGGTGGTCTTACCTGAACCGGAGGGGCCGAGCATGGCAAAGAAAGTTCCTTCGCGGATGGTCAGGCTTACGTTGTCCACTGCTTTGATCGGGGCCGAGGCGGGGCCGAAATGGCGGGATACAGAATGGAATTCCACCGAAGCGGTCATGGGGTGGGCTTTCTGACGAGGGGGGCGAAATGTGGTGGCCCGAAGGGAGGTGTGGCGCATCCCTTCGGGCAATGACGTTTTCAGCGACCGCCGATCACGCCGATATAGTCTGAGACCCAACGGTAATAGGGCACACATTCGCCTTGGGCGCATTTCGAAACCGGGGTGGTCCAGAACCGGATCTTGTCAAAGTTCTCGATCCCGTTGGCTTTGCAGCCTTCGGCTGTCTGGATGCCTGAGCCATCGGAGCAGGCAGCGGGCACCACCGGATTGCCGCCGAACCATACTGACAAATCCGATTGCAGGTTCGAATTCAGCGAATGCTCCATCCACAGATAGGCACAGTTCGGGTGAGCGGCATCGGATTCGAGCATGGTGGTATCGGCCCAGCCGGTCGCCCCTTCTTCGGGGATGGTCGAGGCAATTGGCTGACCTTCTGACTGCAAGAGGCCAACCTGGAACGGCCAGGAACCCGAGGCGACGACGCCTTCGTTCTTGAAATCGTCAATCTGGATCATCGAATCATGCCAGTAGCGACCAACCAGCTCGCGCTGAACACGCAAAAGGTCGAGCGCGGCCTTGTATTGATCCTCGTTCAATTCATAGGGGGAGGTGATACCAAGTTCGGGCTTGTGCGCCATCAGATACATGGCGGCATCTGCGATATGGATCGGGCCATCATAGGCCTGCACCCGGCCCTTGTTTGATTTGCCATCTGGCAGGGTTTGCTCTTCCCAGACCACCGACCAGGATTTCGGCGCTTCGGGGAAAACCGTGGTGTTGTACATCAGCACGTTCGGGCCCCAAAGGAAGGGCACGCCGTAATGAACGCCGTCAACTGTATGCCAGCTTGAGTCCTTCAGCCGGTCATCCAGCTTTGACCAGGATGGAATCAGATCAATGTTGATCGGTTGCACCCGCTTGCCGGCCACCAGCCGCAAGGACGCATCACCCGAAGCCGTTACCAG
>JAGPBG010000019.1 GCA_018063485.1 Cypionkella sp. | reverse complement strand
GGGCAACACCGGGCCAGAGGCGCATGCCTATTCCCGCCCGCCGCAGGTCGAAGGTGAGGCCACCAACCGCGCCATCATGATTGCGGATATGGCGGGCGTGCCTTTGTATGTCGTGCATACCTCTTGCGAGGACAGTCATGAGGCGATCCGCCGCGCGCGCATGGCGGGCAAGCGGGTCTGGGGCGAGCCGTTGATTCAGCATTTGACGCTGGACGAGTCCGAATATTTCAACGCCGATTGGGACCATGCGGCGCGCCGGGTGATGAGCCCGCCCTTCCGCAACAAGCTGCATCAGGACAGCCTTTGGGCGGGGTTGCAATCGGGCAGTCTGTCGGTGGTTGCAACGGATCACTGCGCCTTTACCACCGAACAAAAGCGCTTTGGTCGTGGCGATTTCTCGAAAATCCCGAATGGCACGGGGGGGCTTGAGGATCGGATGCCGATGCTGTGGACCTATGGCGTGGCAACGGGTCGTTTGACACCGAACGAGTTCGTGGCGGTGACCTCGACCAATATCGCCAAGATTCTGAACTGCTACCCGAAAAAGGGTGCGGTTCTGGTGGGGGCCGATGCCGATCTGGTGGTGTGGGATCCTGAAAAATCCAAGATCATCAGCGCGAGGAATCAGCAATCCGCGATTGATTACAATGTGTTCGAAGGCAAAGCTGTAAAAGGCTTGCCGCGCTACACCTTGACGCGCGGCGAGGTGGCAATTGACGATGGCGCGGTGAAAACCCGCGAGGGCCACGGCACCTTTGTCGGCCGCGAGCCGCGCCCTGCGGTGAACCGCGCGCTGTCGGCATGGAAGGCGATGACTGCGCCGCGCCCGGTGCAGCGCTCAGGCATTCCTGCGACGGGTGTGTGATATAGTGCTGCTGTGGACAGGCAACAAAGGGGCGTGGGCGTGAAGGATTTGGCGGCCATTGTGCAACCTGTGATCAAAGCACAGAATCTGGAGCTGGTGTTCCAAACCAATGACGGGCCGGTGCATGCCCTGAAAGACGTGTCACTGACCATCGGGAAGGGCGAGTTTGTCAGCTTTATCGGCCCTTCGGGCTGTGGCAAGACCACATTTCTGCGCTGCATGGCGGCGCTGGAAAGCCCGACGGGTGGGACTCTGACCGTCAATGGGATGAGCGCGGATCAGGCGCGGTTGCAGCGCGCCTATGGCTATGTGTTTCAGGCGGCGGGGCTGTATCCCTGGCGCACGATTGCGGGCAACATCAAACTGCCGCTGGAAATCATGGGCTTTGATCGTGCCGAGCAGGAGGCGCGGGTGGAGCGGGTGCTGGATCTTGTCGAGTTGAAAGGCTTTGGCAAGAAATTCCCCTGGCAGCTTTCGGGCGGGATGCAGCAGCGGGCCTCTATCGCGCGCGCGCTGGCCTTTGATGCCGATATCTTGCTGATGGATGAGCCGTTTGGCGCGCTTGACGAGATCGTGCGTGATCGGCTGAATGAGGAATTGCTGAAACTCTGGGCACGCACCGGCAAGACCATCGCTTTTGTGACCCATTCGATCCCGGAAGCGGTGTATCTTTCAACCAGGATCGTGGTGATGAGCCCTCGTCCGGGGCGTATCACCGATATCATCGACAGCCCGCTGCCGCGCGAGCGACCCTTGGATATCCGCGACTCGGCTGAGTTCATTGCCATCGCGCATCGGGTGCGCGAAGGCTTGCGGGCGGGGCATGGCGATGAGTGAGGCGGTGTTTTCCTGGCTTGTGTCTTGTCCGGTGGGGTGGCTGTGCGGGGGGCATTCTGCCCCCCAACGGCATTTGCGCGGCAAATGCCTCCCCCCTGAGGATATTTTCAGACAGATGAAAACGGGGGCACCATGCGGTCGGTAGCTCCGGTTCTGACAGTTTTGGCGGTGATCGTGCTGGTCTGGTATGTAGCCACGGTCTGGATGAATTCGACCTGGGTCTATGATCAGGCGGCGCGCGCCGGGGAAGAGGTGCGTCTTGCGCAATTGCTGCCTCTGACCATGGCGCAGAAAAGCCCGGTATTGCCCGCGCCGCATCAGGTGGTGGCAGGCCTGTGGCAGGGGGTGACGGGATATGCGGTTTCATCACCCAAATCCCTGGTCTTTCACGCCTGGGTGACGCTTTCGGGCACTGTGCTGGGGTTTTTGATCGGCACCGGCCTGGGCGTTTTATTGGCGGTGGGGATCGTGCACAATCGGGCGATGGATATGAGCGTGCTGCCATGGGCGATTGCCAGCCAGATGGTGCCGATCATTGCGCTGGCGCCGATGTTGGCGGTGGTGATGAATGTGCTGGGGGCGACGGCTTTGGCCACCAAGGCGATCATTTCGGCTTATCTGAGTTTTTTTCCGGTGGTGGTGGGGATGGTCAAGGGGCTGCGCAGCCCGGAGGTGAGCCAGCTTGATCTGCTGACCACCTATGCGGCATCCGGCAGCAATGTATTTTGGAAGCTGCGGCTGCCTGCATCGATGCCGTATTTCTTTGCCAGTCTGAAAGTGGGGATTGCCGCCTCGTTGGTGGGGGCGATCGTGGCAGAGTTGAATCAGCAGGCGGGTTTGGGGGCGCGGTTGTTGCAAGGGTCGTATTACAGCCAGACGGTGCAGATCTGGGCGGCTTTGCTGTTGGCCGCAACCATGGCGGCCGTTCTGGTGATGATCATGGGGCGCATCGAGGGGCGGGTTCTGGAGCGGATGGGGATGCGGCGATGATCCTGCTTTGTCTTCTTGCGTTCTGGACCGGAACCTGGCTGATCAATGCCGAGCTTTCGCAGCATCGCGGACCGCTGGTGCGCTATGTGGTGCCGCTGATTTTCGGGCTGTCGGTGCTGGGGATTTGGGAGATGGGGGTGCGCGCCTATGGCGTCAGCCCGGCGATCCTGCCGCCCCCTTCGAAGATCCTGGCCAAGGCTGTGGCCTCGGGGCCGGTGCTTTGGGCTGATTTTGTGCAGACATTCCTTCGCGGCGCGCTGTCGGGCTTTGTTATCGGCTGTTCGGCAGCGGTAATCCTGGCCATCTTGATTGACCGCAGCAAGTTCTTGCAGGCCGGATTGCTGCCGATCGGCAATTTCGTGGCGGCTCTGCCGATTGTCGGCGTGGCCCCGATCATGGTGATGTGGTTCGGGTTTGACTGGCAATCCAAATCCGCCGTGGTGGTGGTCATGGTGTTCTTTCCGATGCTGGTGAACGCGGTGGCGGGGTTGCAGGCCTCGGAGCGGATGCAGCGCGATCTGATGGCCACCTGGGGTGCTGGCTATTGGCAGGGGTTGTTCAAGCTGCGCCTGCCTGCGGCGATGCCGTTCATTTTCAACGGGTTGAAGATTTCAAGCACTTTGGCCCCGATTGGCGCTATCGTGGCCGAGTTCTTTGGCAGCCCGACGCAGGGCATGGGGTTCAGGATCAACGCCGAAATCGGGCGGACCGGGTTGGACATGATCTGGGCCACGATTGCGGTGGCGGCTTTGGCGGGATCGGCCTTTTACGGGCTGGTGGCGCTGATCGAGAAGCGGGTGACCTTCTGGCACCCGTCACAAAGGACGTAACAAAGGCCCGAGAACGGGCCGCAACTTGGAGGTTGAAAATGAAGAAGCTACTTACGGCGGCGCTTTTCACAGCACTGGCGAGCGGCGCGCAAGCGGGCGATGCGGTGGCGCTGCAATTGAAATGGGTGACCCAGGGCCAGTTCGCGGGCTATTATGTGGCCGCAGCCAAGGGCTATTACACCGATGAGGGCCTGGATGTTACCATTCTTCCGGGTGGCCCGGATGTGGCCCCGACCCAAGTTCTGGCCGGGGGCGGTGCCGATGTGGTGGTTGACTGGATGCCTTCGGCACTGGCCGCGCGCGAAAAGGGTCTGCCGTTGATCAATATCGCGCAGCCGTTCAAATCCTCGGGTATGATGCTGACCTGTCTGAAGGAATCCGGCGTGGCCACGCCGGCCGATTTCCCGGATAAGACCCTGGGTGTCTGGTTTGGCGGCAATGAATATCCGTTCCTGAACTGGATGAACAAGCTGGGGTTGAAAACTGACGGATCGGCAGGTGGCGTGACGGTACTCAAGCAAGGTTTCAACGTCGATCCACTGTTGCAAAAGCAGGCGGCTTGTATTTCGACCATGACCTATAACGAATATTGGCAGGTGATTGATGCAGGCATCAAGCCCGAGGATCTGATCACCTTCAAATACGAGGACGAGGGCGTCGCTACGCTGGAGGACGGTCTTTACGTCATGGAAGACAAGCTGAAAGATCCGGCGTTTGAAGACAAGATGGTGCGCTTTGTGCGGGCCTCGATGAAGGGCTGGAAATATGCCGAGGAGAACTCGGATGAGGCCGCGCAAATCGTGATCGACAATGACGCCACCGGCGCGCAGACCATCGAGCACCAAAAGCGGATGGTTGCCGAAATTGCCAAGCTGACTGCTGGCAGCAACGGCGCATTGGATGAGGCCGATTATGCGCGCACGGTTGCTGCCCTGATGTCGGGCGGCTCTGATCCTGTGATCACCAAAGAGCCGGTTGGGGCTTGGACCCATGCGGTCACGGACAAGGCCCTGAACTAAGGGTTCTGGCGTAAGAAACGCTGCCGCATGACGTTTGCTGAATACGCCCATGGCTTCGCTTTGGGCGTATTCTTCATTTCTTTACAGATGTGTAAAGCGTGATAGAACTTGTAAATCAGTTTTATGATTCAAGGGTTGCCAATGCCGATCTCTGCTCTAAGTGGCACGCGATTGCGCGAAAGACGACTGGCTTTGGGCCTGCGGCAGGCTGATCTGGCACAGGCAGCGGGTATTTCGGCCTCATATCTCAATCTGATCGAACACAACCGACGCCCGGTTGCCGAGAAATTGCTGACGCGTTTGGCGCAGGGGCTGGGCTTGCCGGTGGAAGCGGTTCTGGGGGGGCAGGCCGGGGCTGTTCTGGAGGAATTGCGCGTCGCGGCAACCGAGGTGTCGGGTGCGGAACTGGACCGTGCCGAAGAGTTTGCCGGGCGTTTTCCCGGATGGGCAGCGGCGGTTGTCACATTGCATCAACGGGCGGCGGGGCTGGCGCGGGCGCTTGAGGCGTTGAATGATCGGATGAGCCATGATCCGCATCTTTCGGCATCCTTGCATGAGGTGCTGTCGGCGGTGGCTTCGGTGCGATCAACTGCGGCCATTTTGCATGATACCGAGGATATCGAGCCGGAATGGCGGGCGCGTTTTCATCAAAACCTGCATCATGACAGTGAGCGGCTGGCGGCAGGGGCCGAGGCGTTGGTGGGCTATCTGGATTCCGCAGGCCAGACCGATGAGCAGGGTATTGCCACCCCGCAAGAAGAGGTGGAGGCCTGGATTGCGGCGCGAGACTGGGATTTTGGCGGCGAGGCAGATTTGAAAACCCTGGCCTCGAAAGCAGCGCGCGTGATGGGGCGGGCATGGCAGGGATTGGTTGCGCGGGATCAGGCGGCTTTGCCGAACCCGGTTTTGCTGGCGGCGCTCGGGCGGGGGGCCGATCCCTTGCAGATAGCGGAGCAGACCGGCGTGAGTGCGCTGACGGTGTTTCGCCGGATTGCGCTGCGGCCCGGCTTTGAGGCCGGGTTGGTGTTGTGTGATGCGTCTGGCACCTTGACGTTTCGCAAACCGATCTTTGGTTTTGCCTTGCCACGCTTTGGCGCGGCCTGCCCGCTTTGGCCGCTGTTCACGGCGCTGGGGCGGCCTATGGTCCCGATCGAGACGGTAATTGAAACCGTCGGGCCACAGGCGCGCCGCTTTCTGGTGCGTGCGATCTGCCAGCCCAGCCATCCGCAGGGCTTTCAGGGGCCGGAGTTGCGCGCGGCCGCCATGTTGATCTTGCCTGCGCGCCCCACCGATCAAGTGCGCGAGCAGGTTGGGTCCACCTGTCGGATCTGTCAGCGGCTGGATTGTCCGGCGCGGCGGGAGCCTTCGATCCTGACCTCGTAACGCCTTTTGACAGGCGCGAAGATTGTCGCGATAGTGAAATCAGAGCAAAGGGGGTGCGATGACACGGCGCGTCTTGTTGATCGAGGATGAAGCCAATATCGCCGAAGCCATCCGGTTCTTGCTGGCCCGTGACGGCTATCAGGTGCATCTGCGCCATGATGGGCGCGAGGCCCTGGCGGCGGTGGCCGAATTGGCGCCCGATCTGGTGATACTGGATCTGATGTTGCCGGGGCTGAGCGGGTTGGAAATTCTGACGAGTTTGCGGGCGGATGCGGCAACGCTCGCGTTGCCCGTGCTGATGCTGACCGCCAAGGGGCAGGGGCGCGACCGCGAGGCCGCCGAGCGGGCGGGCGCTTCGGCCTTCATGGCCAAGCCGTTTGACAACACCGAAATGCGCGCTGCCGTTCGGGCGCTGATCGGGGGGTGAATGGGAACGCCAAAGTCGCCATTGTTCTTGGCCCGTGCCGTTTATCGCAAACGGCGGCTGCGCGATGCGGCGCGGCTTTTGCCGCTGGTGGGGCTGTTCTTGTTTCTGTTGCCAAAATTCTGGCAAGCCAGAACTGCGGATGGTGCCGGGGCCGCGCGCGATGTGGTGTTCATCTTTGTGATCTGGGCTGCGTTGATTGTGGCAGCCGCAGTGCTTTCGGCGCGGCTGACACAGCCCGATGGAACGGATCCACCGCGCGGCGCACCTGACGACGGAGCGCTTTGAATGCCTTTTGACATTCTGGTGCTGGTCTGCCTGATCTATGTGGCGCTGCTGTTCGCCGTCGCCTTTATCGTGGAACGGCGCGCCTCACGCGGGATGCTGGGGTTCTTGCGCTCGCCCATGGTCTATACGCTGTCGCTGTCGATCTATTGCACCGCTTGGACCTTTTATGGCGCGGTGGGCTATGCCGCTCGTTCGGGGTTGGAGTTTCTGACGATCTATCTTGGGCCGACACTTGTATTTGTCGGCTGGTGGTTGGTGTTGCGCAAATTGGTGCGGATCGGGCGTCAACAGCATGTGACCTCGATTGCCGATCTGATTTCCAGCCGCTACGGCAAATCGAACCTGTTGGGAGTGCTGGTGACAATCATCGCTGTTGTGGCTTCAACCCCCTATATCGCGCTGCAATTGCAATCGGTCACGCTGTCGTTCGGGGTTTTTGCTTCATCAACCGCGGATGGCTGGAGCCTGCCGAACCGTGATTCCACCGCCCTTTGGGTGGCTGTCGGGTTGGCAGCTTTCACCATCCTGTTCGGCACCCGCAACCTTGACGCCAAAGAGCAGCATCACGGCATAGTCACTGCGATCGCGGTTGAGGCGGTGGTCAAGCTGGTGGCCCTGTTGGCGGTGGGGATTTTCGTGGTTTGGGGCCTTGGTGGCGGGCTTGCCAACATCATCGCCAAGATCTCTAATCACGCCGATCCCAACTGGGTGCTGCAACCCGGGCGATGGAGCGGGTTGATCATGCTCTCTGGTGCCGCCGTGATCTGTTTGCCGCGGATGTTTCAGGTGATGGTGGTTGAAAATGTTGATGAGGGTCATCTGGCCCGCGCATCATGGGCCTTTCCACTCTATCTGTTCCTGATGAGCTTGTTCATTCTGCCCATCGCCGTGGTGGGTCTTGAACATATGCCTGCGGATGCCAATCCTGACATGCTGGTTCTGACCCTGCCGCTGTCCGAAGGGCGGGGCGGGCTGGCGATGCTGGCGTTTCTGGGCGGGTTTTCTTCGGCCACGTCGATGGTGATCGTGGAAACCATCGCGCTGTCGACCATGCTTTCAAACCACGTTCTGATGCCGATCTGGCTGTGGTTGCGGCCTGCGGCAGCGATTTCGGGGGATTTGCGCGGCGGTATCTTGTTGGTGCGGCGGTTGTCGATCATGGCTGTGCTGGCGCTGGGGCTGGCGTATTTTCGCCTGTCGGGTGGTTCTGCCGCGCTGGCGGCGATTGGGCTGGTTGCTTTCGCCGGCATGGCGCAGGTGTTACCCGCCCTTTTGGGGGCGATTTTCTGGCGCGGGGCGAACCGCACCGGCGCGATCTGGGGTCTGAGCATCGGCTTTGCCACCTGGGCCTATACGTTGTTCCTGCCCTCCTTTGGCCAAGGCGCAGTGATCTCAGCTCAGATTTTTGCCGATGGGGCCTTTGGTCTGCACTGGTTGCGTCCCGAGGCGCTGTTTGGGACCACCACCATGGACCCGTTGCTTCATTCGGTGTTCTGGTCGCTGACGCTGAACTCTGCTGCCTTCTTCCTTGGCTCGATCCTGACCTTTGCCGATCCCGTCGAGCGGATACAAGGCGCCGCCTTTGTCAACGCGTTTGACAGTGAATTGCAGGCCGAGCGCCTTGGTTGGACCCATGGGCAGGCAGAGCCCGAGGCGCTTTTGACGATGGCGCAGCGAATCCTGGGCGAAGAACCCGCACTGGCATTTTTCGAAGGCACGGCGCGGGCGCAGGGCAAACAAGGCTATTTGCCTGATCTGACCCCGGCGTTTCTGGCCGAAGTGGAGCGCAAACTTTCCGGTTCGGTCGGCGCGGCGACGGCCCATGCCATGATCAGCCAGTTGTTCGGCCATGCCACGGTGACGGTTGAAGATCTGATGGCGGTGGCCAATGAAACCGCACAGATCATGGAATACTCAGCCCGGCTTGAATCGCAGCAAGAGGTGCTGACCATCACTGCCCGGCAGTTGCGTGATGCCAATGAGAAACTGACGCAATTGTCGGTGCAAAAGGATGCTTTCCTGAGCCAGATCAGCCATGAGTTGCGCACCCCGATGACCTCGATCCGTGCTTTCTCCGAGATTTTGACCGATGGCGAGTTGCCCCCGAAATTGGTCGCGGATTATGGCCGCATCATCCATGATGAGGCGAAACGGCTGACGAGGCTGCTTGATGATCTTCTTGATCTTTCGGTGCTGGAAAATGGCACGGTGCAGCTTGACCTTGGGCTTGCCCATCTGGGCCAGATGATTGACCGCGCGCTTGCCGCAGCCAGCCAGACCCGGCCGGAACGGGTATTTGAAATTCACCGAAATCCACGTCTGGAAGAAATCCACCTGAGAACCGACGCCGGCAGATTGGTGCAGGTGTTCATCAATCTCATTTCGAACTCCCGCAAATACTGCGATGCCACCAAGCCGGTTCTGCGCATCATCGTGCGACAGAAGGCGGGCAAGGTTTCAGTGGATTTCATCGACAATGGCTCTGGAATTGCCAAGGAATCACAAGGCCTTATCTTTGAAAAATTCGCGCGCCTGACAGATCAGACCCGCGCCGGTGGAGCGGGCCTTGGGCTTGCGATCTGCCGCGAGATCATGACGAACCTTGGTGGCTCAGTGAGCTATCTGCCAGGCCAAAAGGGTGCGGCGTTTCGGGTGATGCTGCCCTTGCGGCTGGAGACGGGAGGGCCGGTTTGAGGTTTGTTGCCGTCAATGCTTTGGTAAGGCTTGGTTGCTACCCTGCCAAAAGGACTGGCAAAGGGGGTGGCTGTGGCAGGGCAATATGGGGCGCGCGTTTCTGATGCGGTGATCCGCCGTATCCTGGCCTTTGGCCAGGCCGAGGCTGCCGAGGGTGGGCCGGGGGCTGATCGGGGCTGGCGGCTGGCACTGGCGCGGGCGGCGCGCGATATGCTGAAACTCGATCTTGAGGTGACACGTCTTTCGCTGGATCGCCGCTCGCTGACCGAACTTTTGGAACTGCCACCTGAACGCGCGCTGATCGTGGTGCTTGAGGGGCCGGCTGAGGGTTTGGGTCTTTTGGTGCTGGACGCGGCGGTGATGTCGGCGATGATCGAGGCACAGACGATAGGCAAGGTCGGACAGGCCCCGCTCGCGCCGCGCAAACCAACCCGTACCGATGCCGCAATGGTGGCCGGCACCATAGATGCCGCGTTGGCAGGATTGGAACTGGCCTTGCAACAAGAGGCTGATCTGATTTGGGCCTCGGGCTTTCGCTATGCCTCGTTTCTGGATGATCCCCGGCCTTTGGGGCTTTTGCTGGAGGATATCTCCTACCGTGTGCTGACAACTGAGCTGTCTCTTGCTCAGGGTGCGCGCCGGGGTGTCGCGGTTTTGGCCTTGCCGGCCGAAGGCCGCGGCCAGATACCTGCCGCGGGCCTGACGCAGCCGGACTCCGAGGCACAGGCAGGTCCGGGCTTTTCTCTGGCCTTGGCGGCGCAGATCGAGGCGTCCCATTGTGTGCTTGATGCGGTTCTGGCCCGAGTGTCCTTGCCGCTTTCAACGGTGATCCAAATGAAGGTTGGCGAAACCGTGGTGCTGACCCATGCCGCACTTGACCGGATTCAGTTCGAGGGGCTGGATGGCCTTGCGGTGGCAGAGGGCAAACTGGGCCAGAACCGAGGCGCGCGTGCCGTGCGGCTGACGCCCGCCGCAAAGGAGGGCAATGCTTCCCCGCTTCGGGCAGAACGCGCGCTGTTGCAATCAGCAGTAGTGCCTGTTGAAGATGCCGCTGGCTTGCGTCAATCGGCCTAGGTTTTTGCCAATGCTTCGATCTGGCCGCGCAAATGCTCCAGATTATAGCCAAACCGCGCCGGGATTTCGATCAGATCATCGGCCGGATGCTTGTGTGCATTCATCAAAGCCCACAGGATCGAACAGCGATTGCCCGAGGCGCAATAGGCGTAAACCGGCCCTTTGGCCTGCGCCATTGCTTCGGCTTGCGCCGAGACATTTGCCATGGTCAAAGCGCCGCCGATCACCGGATTGGCGACAAACACCAGCCCAAGAGCCTCGGCAGCCTGCCGCATCTTTTCAGTGTGAAGTTCGGCTGGGATTTCGCCATCGGGGCGGTTGTTGATCACCATCGCATAGCCCGCCGCCTTGATCCGGGGCAGATCGACCAGTTCGATTTGTGGAGAAACGGTGTAGTCTTGCGTCAGCGCGCGCGGGTCCATTTCTAATTATCCTCCAAAGGGGCAGGGGCAAGACGCGAGCGAACCCAAGGCATGCACAGCATACCTGCACACATTGCCCCAAAAAACACCAGACCCTGCACGCCGCCAAACCCCAGTGAGGCCAGCGCGGGGCCAGGGCAAAGCCCGGCAATCGCCCAGCCCATGCCAAACAATATCGAGCCGATCACCAGATCAGATTTCACCTCTTGCGCCGGGGGCGGCGGAAGATCAAAGCCCAGAACCGAGCGCTGCCGCCTTGCAGCCACCCGCCAGGCCACGGCCATCGGCAAGATTGCACCCCCCATCACAAAGGCCAAAGTGGGATCCCATTGGCCAAAAACATCAAGCCAGCCTTGAACCTTAAGCGTATCGACCATTCCCGAAACCAGCAGCCCGGCCCCGAAAAGCCCACCCGACAGCAGGGCAAATATCGCGCGCGCCATCAGATCACCCCCAAGACATGGCGCAATAGCGCAATGGTCATCCCACCGGAAACAATGTAAAATACCGTGGCCACCGTCCCGCGCAGCGAAAGCCGCGAGATCCCGCAAACACCATGGCCCGAGGTGCAGCCATTGGCCAGCCGCGCACCAAGGCCCACCAGAAAGCCTCCTACGACAATCACCAGCCAATTGCTGCTGATATGGGTGGAAACCGAAGAATATAGCGGCACCAAAAGCGGCGGCACTGCAATCAGGCCCAGCACGAAGGCCAACCGCTCACCCGCGTTTGACCAGCCGGACCGATCCAGCAGGCCGCCCAGTATCCCGGTGATCCCCATGATCTTGCCATTCATCAGCAAGAACATGGATCCAGCAAGGCCGATCATCAACCCGCCGACAAAGCCCCAGATCCAGTTGTGTTCGACCACAGTTTCCCCTTTTCAAAGGCCGTTGATCGGCACCTTGAGATAGCTTTTGCCATTGTCTTCCGGTTCGGGCATCTTGCCCGCGCGCATGTTCACTTGCAGCGATGGCACGATCAGGCGCGGCATGGCAAGGGTCGCATCACGCTTTTGTCGCAGGGTCACGAAATCCTGTTTCGCACGCCCTCCCCCAACATGCACATTCAAGGCCTTCTGCGCCCCTACCGTCGATTCCCAGGCAAAAACGTCGCGTCCCGGTGCCATGTAATCATGGCCGACAAAAATCCGGGTCTGATTCGGCAGGGCAAGAATACGCTGGACCGAATCGAACATGATTTCGGCTGACCCACCCGGAAAATCACAGCGCGCAGTGCCGAAATCGGGCATGAACAGCGTATCACCCACAAAGGCGGCATCACCGATCACATAGGTAAGGCAGGCGGGGGTATGGCCGGGCGTGTGCATCACATCAACACGCATCTGCCCGATCATCAGGCTGTCGCCATCCGTGAACAGGCGGTCAAACTGGCTGCCGTCTCGGGCAAAGCGCGTGCCTTCGTTGAACACTTTGCCAAAGGTTTCCTGCACCACGGTTATCCGGTCGCCAATCCCGATCTTTCCGCCCAGGGTTTCTTGGATATAGGGGGCCGCCGAGAGGTGATCAGCATGGACATGGGTTTCAAGAACCCATTGCAGATCAAGGTCTTGGTTCTTGATCCAGGCGATAACCATATCCGCAGACCGGGTATCCGTGCGGCCCGAGGCATAATCGAAATCCAGAACCGAATCTATCACAGCACAGGCCCGGCCCTGTGGTTCTTGCACCACATAGGTGATGGTATTGGTGCCTTCGTCGAAAAAGGCGTGAACGGCGGGATGCATGGCGGACTCCTGTTTCATCAGGCTCAATGATTTGCAAGATAGGGCTGAAAGCCACATTTATCCATCAGGGAATGAATATTGCCGAGGACTCCGTCAAACTGCTTGATTTGGGTCAAGGTTTACCAAGTATTGACCCGATAGGATCAAAGAAATCTACAGGAGAGAGTCATGATACCGATCGCCACCCGCAAATTGCAGTTGCAGACACGGCTTGCCGACTTGCAGGGCCGCATGACCGGTATCGAGGCCGAGCTGGATTCGCATGACAACAAGGATTGGGATGATCTGGCTGCCGAACGCGAAAGCGATGAGGTTTTGGAAGGTATGGGCGTGAACGCCCAACATGAGGTGCGCATGATCAACGCGGCATTGGAGCGGATCGAAGCCGGTGTTTATGGTGTTTGCGTCAAGTGCGGCGACAAGATTTCGCAAGAGCGGCTTGATGTCTTGCCCTTCACGCCGTTTTGCCGGAAATGTGCCGCCTAGAATCCTTCACGTGAACCGCGATTGCCCTGCCTTGGCACCTGCTGGCAAATTGGGATGTGCCACACCGAGCAT
>JAGPBG010000302.1 GCA_018063485.1 Cypionkella sp. | reverse complement strand
GTGACTTCAAACTGACATTTCGCGCCGAACTGGTCAGTGATCCCTCCTATCTGCTCGACTATGGGTATCTCGAGAAAGACCGGCTCGACAGCCGCATCGAGATCAGCCGGACGCGCCGAAACGAATATATTTCCGGGCGACTGATCGGGTTCCATACCACCCGCATCGGCGAGAGTGATGAGACGATCCCCAGCATTGTCGGCGATATGACCTATCATCGGCGATTCACCTTGGGGAGTTTGGGCGGCGAAGGTGGGCTGCGCTTTCAAACCCATTCCGCCTATCGCACTTCAAATTCGCTGATTGACGGTGATCTGGATGGCATCCCCGACGGGCGAGACGTCACCCGTGGCTCGATCCGGGTTGATTGGCGCAAGAATTGGGTGCTGTCGAACGGGATGGTTGCGGCGGTTCTGGGCGAGGCGACTGCCGATCTGTACAACATCAGTCAAGACCCGATCTATGGCGGCATGACCGCACGCGGTCATGCAAACGCCGGAGTGGAATTGCGCTGGCCCATGGTGAAATCGGACCCAAAGGGCGCCTCGCATCTGATCGAGCCGGTGGCACAGATGATCTGGTCCACCAAGGGCAGCAGCGCGTTGCCGAACGAGGATTCCGCACTGGTTGAATTTGACGAGGGCAATCTTTTTGCCCTGAACCGCTTTCCGGGCGAGGATGCTGTTGAACGCGGATTCAGAGCAAATCTTGGCGTCAGCTATTTACGCGTCGATCCGGCGGGCTGGACCATGGGCGTTACCGCCGGTCGGGTGGTACGGGCAGAGGATCCGCTCCAGTTCAGCGTCGGATCGGGTCTTGCAGGGGTCAATTCGGATTGGCTCGCGGCGTTTCAGATCAAGACCGGGGCTGGCCTTCAATTGACCAGCCGCTTTTTGGTGGATGATGATCTGAATGTGACCAAGGGCGAGCTGCGGTTGGGAACAGCAGGCAAGCGCTATTCGCTTGATATGGGCTATGTGCAGGCGGTAGCCGATCCCGCCGAAAGTCGCCCATTGCCCACGCGTGAATTGACCTTGGAAAGCAGTTTCAAGTTGAGTGAGGGATGGACGGCAAATCTGGCCGGGCGCTATGATCTGGAGGCTGAACGGGCGGCACGGGCGGGCGTGGGATTGAGCTTTCGCAACGAATGTCTTGCGGTCGATCTTTCTCTCTCGCGTCGCTTTACTTCCTCGACTAGTGTGACCCCTACAACGGATTTCGGCCTTTCGGTCGCACTCCTTGGGTTTGGCGGCGGCGGTGCCGCTGGCCCAGCCCGACAGTGCCGTCAATAGACGGTTTGACAACGGCAAGCGCGGACACAATCCGCCGCAACAGAAACGGACGACGGCAGGCCATGAACAGACAGCCAGCACATCATAAACCCGGTTTGACCCGCATGGCGCAGGTTTTTGCGCTGGCTTTGAGTCTCGGCTACAGCACGATTGGTCCGGTGGCCGCGCAGGGCAATCCGTTCGAGCCGATCAAGGTGATCAATGACCGGGTGATTTCACGGTTCGAATATGAACAGAGATTGCTGTTTTTGCAGCTTTTGCGTCAGCCGGGCGACCTGCCTGCCGAGGCGATGAAGGGGCTGACCGAAGATCGTCTGCGGATGTGGGCGGCCAAGCAATATGGGCTGAAGGTGGCACCCGCTGCCTTGAAAGCCGGGATCGAGGAATTTGCCGCGCGGGCCAACCTGACCGGTGAGCAGTTCCTGGTGGCGCTGGAACAGGGCGGCGTGCAGGCACAGACCTTTCGCGATTTTGTCGAGGCCGGGCTGGTGTGGCGCGATCTGGTGCGGGGCAAGTTCGGGCCGGGCGTGTCGATCTCGGATGCCGAGATTGATCGGGCGCTGGCCAATTATGTGCCAACCAGCACATTGACGGTAACGGTCTCCGAGATTTCCATCACTGCTACCGGTGAAGGGCGCAATTCCGCCCTGGCGCTAGCACGGCGGCTGAAGCTGGAACTCGACAAGGGCGGTGATTTCGCGGCGGCCGCTCGGGCAAACTCCTCTGGCGCAACAGCAGGGTCCGGCGGAAAGCTGGCACCAATGAGTCTGACGGCTTTGCCCGAGAATGCAGTGTCGATCGTGCGCAAGCTGGCACCGGGGCAGGTATCCGAACCAATCGTACTCGACGATCGGGTGGTGCTGTATCAGATGCAGAATCTGAAAGAGGATCCTTTGAAAGGTCCGGCAGCTACCGTGTTGGATTATGCGCAATTTCTGATCCCTGCGGGCGAAGATGTGTCCAATATCCGTAAATCGGTTGACACCTGCAATGACCTCTACGCGCTGGCCAAGGGCCTGCCTGCCGAGCGGTTGTTGCGCGAAAGTCATCCAGAAGGTCAGGTTCCCGGCGATATAGGTGCTGCGCTGCGGCTGCTCGATCCCGGAGAGTCGACCGTATTCTCACGTGGCGGCTGGAGCGTTTTTCTGATGCTGTGCAGCCGAGGTGCTTCGAAAGATCTTCAACCAACGCGTGAGCAGGCCAGAATTCAGCTAACTAATCAACGGCTTGCAGCGCGGGCCGAGATCTACATGGAAGAGCTGCGCACAGAAGCCATCATCCGTACACCGTGACGCCGCTCCAGCCTCCCATCGTGTTAAGCTGTGGCGAGCCTGCGGGTGTGGGGCCAGAGCTTGCAGTTGCGGCGCGGTTGACGCTCGGCCATGAGGTGCCCTTCTTTTTGTTGGGCGATCCAGCACATCTGCCGCGTGGAGCCAGAATTGCCGAGATATCCAGTCCCTTGCAGGCTCTGGATGTGGCGGATGATGTGCTGCCGGTATTGGTGCACCGCTTTGCCGCCCCTGCCCGGCCCGGCCAACCTGACCCTGCCAATGCGGCCGGGGTGATCGAGGTGATCGCCCGTGCCGTGGCGCTGGTGCAGGCGGGCGAGGCTTCGGCTCTTTGCACAGCGCCCATTCACAAGCAGGCGTTGAAGGAAGGCGCCGGTTTCGCTTTTCCGGGCCATACCGAATATCTGGCACATCTGGCGGGGGTGGAGCAGGTGGTGATGATGCTGGCCTCTGACCTGCTGCGGGTGGTGCCAGTTACGATCCATATCGCACTGGCCGAGGTGCCGGCAGCGCTGACCCCTATGTTGTTGGAACAGACGCTGCGGATCACCGAAGCCGGTTTGCGGCGCGATTTCGGGTTGGCGACCCCGCGCCTTGCTGTGGCGGGGTTGAACCCACACGCAGGCGAAGGCGGGGTGATGGGGCGCGAAGAAATCGACGTGATTGCCCCGGTGCTGGAGCGGTTGCGCCGCGAAGGCATGAAGATCACCGGTCCGTCGTCGGCGGATACGATGTTTCACGCAAGGGCGCGGGCGGGCTATGATGCGGCGATCTGCATGTATCACGACCAAGCCTTGATCCCGATCAAGACGCTGGATTTTGACGGCGGGGTGAATGTGACGCTGGGTTTGCCGTTTGTGCGCACCTCGCCCGATCATGGCACGGCGTTTGATATTGCGGGCAAGGGGATTGCGCGGCCGGACAGTTTGGTTTCGGCCTTGCGGATGGCGCAGAAGATGGCGCTGGCGCGTGCGATTTAGGGCGGGAGTCGGGGTGGCCCCCGACCCACGGGTTTTCTTGGTCTACTCGGGCCAGGATGAAAGGGCAGAAGTTGGGCACGATTGATGGCTTGCCGCCCCAGCGTGAGGTGATCCGCGCGCATTATCTGGTGGCAAAAAAGCAGTTGGGGCAGAACTTTCTGCTCGATATGAACCTGACCGCAAAAATTGCAAGAGTGGCTGGCGATTGGTAGGGGTGTGACGG
>JAGPBG010000301.1 GCA_018063485.1 Cypionkella sp. | reverse complement strand
TCTTTCAGGGCAAGCGGATGGGTGGCAGCCAAGACCGCATGGGGAGGCACGAGCGCCAGGGTTTCGCGGCTGATATTGGCGGGCAGACCCAAATCCCAGGTGACCGCCAGATCGCAGCGGGCCTCGGCCAGAGCGGCGGCAAGCGGATCAAAGCCCATGACGCTGCAGCGCAGGCGCAGCTCGGGGTGGCGCAGGTTGGCACCGGCAATCAGTGGCGCGAGCAGTTGTGGCGCGAGGTCCTGGAACAGGGCCAGATGCAGCTCGGTGCCGATAGCGGTATCGCTGCGGGTCAGGGCACCGACTTGGGCCAGGGCCGCTTCTGCCTTTGCCAGCCAGCCTCGTCCGTAGGAATTGGGCACGAGGCGGCCACCGGGGCGGCGGTGAAACAGCGGACGCGCAAGCAGGGTTTCAAGCTGGGCCAGCGCCACCGACAGCGCCGGTTGGCTGATGTGCAGCGCATTGGCGGCGGCCGTCACCCCGCCATGCCGAGCGATGGCCGTTGCATATTCAAGCTGGCGCAGGGTGATGGATAGCATAAGGCTATGACCAATATTGAAAGGTATTATTTGAAGTTATGCTATATCTGCGCCATTGCTTTGGCCAGTGCAAAGCAGGGGGAAATTATGGTTGTGATAACCGATGAGATGATCGAGACTTATCAGCGCGATGGTGTGGTGCTGATCAAGGGGCTTTGGGTCGATTGGGTGGAAGAGTTGCGGGCTGGGGTTGCGCGCAATATGGCGGAACCGGGGCCTTATGGAGCGGAAAACCTGAAACCCGGTGAGGGCGGGCGGTTTTTCGACGATTATTGCAACTGGGACCGTATCCCTGAGTTCGAGCGGGTGATCAAGCAGTCGCAGGTGGCGGATGTTGCGGCCAAGCTGATGGGTTCGGCAAGGGTGCAGTTGTTTCACGACCATGTGCTGGTGAAGGAACCGGGAACATCCAAGCCGACGCCCTGGCATCAGGATGGGCCGTATTATTTCGTGAAAGGTACGCAGACCGTCAGTTTCTGGTCGCCGCTTGATTCCGTGACCGAGGCCTCCTTGCGCTGTGTGGCGGGATCGCATCGCTGGCCGCGCGAGGTGTTGCCGACGCGCTGGCTGGCGGAGACAAGTTTTTATCCGGACGAAAGCAAATACATGCCGGTGCCGGATCCAGACGCGGAGGGTATGGATATTCGTGAATGGCAGATGGAACCGGGCGATGCGGTGGCGTTCAATTACGGCACGCTGCACGGCGCGCGCGGCAACAATTCCGATCGCCGGCGGCGCGCGTTTTCGCTGCGGCTGGTGGGCGAGGATGCGCGTTATGTGACGCGACCGGGGCGGACCTCGCCACCCTTTCCAGGGCATGAGATGGTCGAGGGTCAGCGGTTGCGCGAGGATTGGTTCCCGGTTTTGCGGCGGTGATCTGCCAAGGGGGCGGTTGCTTGGGGGCATTGAGCCCCCGCGCAACCGGCGCTTTCGCGCGGACTGCGGCACCGTGGCGCTCTTGAATTGGTGGCTGGTTTGCGCTGTGGTGTCTTGAAAGGGAGCTCATCATGGCCGTTGATCCGAAATTTGCCCGCCCCAAGCGCTATCCTGCGCCCGAGTTTCCGCCGCGCAGGATAGCGCGTTTTACCAGGATGCCGCCTGCGGTGTTTCCGGTGGTGCTGGGGCTGTTGGGGATGGGCCTGGCCGCGCGGCGGTTGCTGGTGGGCACGGCGCTGGAAGGGTTGGTTGAGGCGGTTTTGGGGGCGATTCTGGGGCTGTGGCTGTTTGCGGCGCTGGCGATGAGTGCCAAGATCGCGCGGCGTCCGGCGGTGCTGATGCAGGATTTGCGGGTGTTGCCGGGGCGGGCTGGGATGGCTGCAAGCACGATGGCGGGAATGGCGGCTGCGCTGGTGTTGGCACCCTATGAGCCCGTCGTGGCTTTGGGGCTGCTTTGGGTATCGCTGGTGCTGCACGAGGTTTTGGCCGCGGCGCTGATCTGGGTGATGGTGACCACGCCGGGAGAGGCGCGCCAGATCACCCCCGCCTGGCATTTGAGTTTCGTGGGCTTCATTGTCGGCGCGCTGGCGGCGGTGCCTTTGGAGCAGCTTTGGCTGGCGGAGTGGCTGCTTTGGGTGATGATTCCGGTGGCGGTGGCGATTTGGGCCGTCTCTGCGGTGCAACTGGTGCGGCGCATTCCGCCTGCGCCCTTGCGCCCGATGCTCGCCATCCATCTGGCACCGGCGGCGCTGTTTGTGACAGTGGCGGTATCTTTGGGGCATTTCGAGCTTGCCAATGGCTTTGCGCTGGTGGCGTTGGGGATTGCAGCGGCGCTGCTGATCGGCCTGCGTTGGGTGCTTGCGGCGGGGTTCTCGGCGCTGTGGGGATCATTCACCTTTCCGCTGGCGGCTTTTGCTTCGGCATTGCTGGCGGTTGGTGGTGTTTGGTATTGGTTGGGGGTGGCCATGGCGATTGCGGCGGTGATTGCGGTGCCGATGATCGCCTTTCGGGTACTTAAGATGTGGGCCACCGGGGCATTGGCGGGCAAGACCAACGCGGCTGAGGCTTAGACAAGCTGAACCCAGGCCCGCGCAAGGGCGAGGCCATGGGCGTCGGCCTCAGCGCCAAAGCGTTGGCTGCGTTCGGGGTGGTTTGCATGCCAGCCGGGATCCGAGCTTTCCATCAGCGCCCCGAAAGTGCGGGTCCAGTCAGCAACGACGGCGCGGCTGGCCTCGAAATGAAACTGCATGGCATAGGCGGCGCGGTAGGCGCGAAAGCACTGGCTGGCGGCAAGGGCAGACTGGGCGAGGTGAGTCACGCCTTGGGGCAGGCTGAAGGTATCAGAGTGCCATTGGAATATCGGGAACCGTGGTGGCAGGTGGCGCAGAACCGGGTCGGTCTGGCCCTCGGCTGTAAGGCTGACCTCACACCAGCCAAATTCCGGGGTGGCGTCGATCTGGTTTTGCGCCCCCATGCCACGCGCCATGAGCTGGCTGCCAAGACAGATGCCCAGCACGGCGTGATCTTGTGCGCCTGCCTCGGCCATCAGCCCCGCAAGATCGGGCAGATAGGGGTGGCTATGATCGGCCAAAGCGTTCTGTTCGCCGCCAAACACCACCAGCGCATCAAAGCTGTTCAGGGCGGGCAGGCGGCCGTCAAGCCAGGGCTTGTATAGATCAATCCGTGCCGCCGCCTCGTGCAGCGCCACGCCAACCTGACCGTGATGGGTCACGCTTGTATTTTCAACAATGGCGACGCGCATGGGAATCCCTTTGGCTTTGGGCGCAGTCTGCACAGGGGAAATCAAAGGGCAAGGGGTGATACCCCCTTGCGCTGGTCGGATTCCCATGAAAGGAGACCCCGTCAAACGAACACTCCCCTTTGAACCCGATGGAGGCTTTCATGGAGATTCGCGAGGCACTTACCTTTGACGATGTTTTGCTGGTGCCGGCTGCCAGCTCGGTGCTGCCGAGTGATGCCGATACATCGACATTCGTGACCAAGGCCATTCGCATGAACATCCCGCTGCTTTCCAGCGCGATGGATACGGTAACCGAGGGGCGGATGGCGATTGCCATGGCGCAGGCGGGTGGGATCGGCGTGATCCACCGCAACCTTGATCTTGAGGCGCAGGCGCGCGAGGTGCGCAGGGTGAAGCGGTTCGAATCCGGCGTGGTTTATGCGCCGATCACACTGACCCCCGATCAGACGCTGGCTGATGCCAAGGTGTTGATGGAACGGTATAATATTACCGGTTTTCCGGTGGTTGATGGCAAGGGGCGCGTTTTGGGAATTGTAACCAACCGCGACATGCGCTT
>JAGPBG010000300.1 GCA_018063485.1 Cypionkella sp. | reverse complement strand
GGGGCCGAGTTCGGTGCCAATGGCAAGGATCTGATCTGATTGCGTGATCAGATCGCGGACTGAACTCAGGCTGGCCGAGGCCGCAACGCACAAGGGATGCGCGTGCATCATGCCACGCGCGTTGACAGTCAGGATCACCGGGGCGTCAAGCTGTTCCGCAAGGGCCATCAGCGTGGCTTCCTCGTGTCGCACACCGCCACCGGCAAGGATCACCAGACGTTTCGCGGCGTTCAGCCTTGTTGCGGCAAGGGCCAGTTCTGCCGCCGCAGGGATGACTGCGACAGGTTTCGCGGCAGGTGGTGCCAGCGGCGGGCAGGGCAGGGGCATCACATCGGTGGGCACTTCGATGTGAACCGGGCCAGGGCGACATGCGGTCATTTGCGCAAAGGCCCAATCGAGCACTTCGCCAACCTCGGACGGATCGGTGATCTGGCGACTGGGGCAGAGCGGGCGCACCATGGCGGCCTGATCGGGCAATTCATGCAGCATCCCCAGCCCTTTGCCCAAAGTATTGCGCTGGTTGACGCCGGAGATCACCAGTATCGGCACAGAATCCGCCGCCGCCTGACCCATGGCGGTTAAAGCATTCAACAGCCCCGGCCCGGTGATCACCAAGGCAACCCCGGGTTTGCCGGATACACGGGCATAGCCGTCGGCCATAAAGGCGCAACCCTGTTCATGGCGGGCGGTCACATGGCGGATCGGGCTGCCCGACAGGCCGCGATACATCTCGACAGTATGCACACCCGGAATGCCGAAAACCACCTCGACGCCGCGCGCGGCAAGACCCTCGACCAGACGCTCCCCTACGGTTTTCATGCGGCTTTTCCTTGTGTGCGGGCTACGAGACTCAGGATCCGGTTGCAGGCGGTGAAGATTTCTTCATCCGGTTTGGTCAGGCTGATCCGCAGCCAGCCGTTCAGGGCAGGGCCAAAACTCTCTCCTGGCATGATGGCCACCCGTTCTTCTTCGAGCAGTGCCGTTGCGAATTCTACGCCGGTCATCCCGCTGGAGCGAATATCAACCACCGAGAACATCCCGGCTTCGGGACGATGCACGGCAAGGCCACAGACGCCATTTAGACGCTTGAAAAGGATGTCAGCGCGGCGGGCAAAGCGCTCGGCCATCCCGGCGGCCACAGGCGAGCGTTGCGAGACGGCCAGTTCGGTCATGTCTGCGATGAAGGGTTGATTGCCAAACAACATGGTTTCGGCCACTGGTTGCAGATGCGAGATGAAGTCCTCGGACCCCACGCACCAACCGGAACGAAAGCCAGGTGCGGCATGGGATTTCGAAATCGAGGAACACACAACCACCCGATCCGCCAACCAGTCCAGATCGAAGGGCGAGACAAAATCCGTGCCGATGTAGACCATTTCCTCATAAACCTCATCCGACAGGATCCACAGGTCATGTTCAACGGCCAAGCGTCCCAGCGCCTCGATATCTTCGCGCCGCAGCACCGCGCCGGTGGGGTTATGCGGTGAATTGAGAAACAGCAGCCGCGTTTTGGGCGTGATGCGTTCGGCCACATCAGCGGCCTGCATCCGAAAGCCATTTTCAGGCAGCAAGGGAACCGGCACCATCACCCCGCCGGGAGCCGCAATAACCCCCTCATAGCAGGCATAAAGCGGGTCGCCGACCAGCACTTCATCCCCCGGACCGACCAAGGCGTTCAAAGTGGCATAAAGTGCCGTCTGAGTGCCGGGCAAGGCCAGAACCTGCCTGCTTGTGATTTCACGTCCGGTTCGGACAGAGTATTTTGACGCCAGCGCCGACAACAGGCCCGGTTCGCCCCGCCCATTGGAATAGCCAAGACGACCCGCATCCATGGCCTGTTTCGCCGCTTCAACAAGGTGGTCTGGCGTGGGGACATCAGGCTCGCCAATTGTCAGCAAGATCAGGTCGATGCCGGCGGCCTGCATGGCTTTGGCCTTGAGGTGAATGTCCCATTTCGCGCTGCCCAAATGGGCAAGGCGCTCGGTGACGCTGGCATATTTCATGACGTTTCTCCGATTGGCGGCAAGGCGGCCGACAGGTCAATTCCAAGGATCGCCCCGACTGAAGTCAGGCCAATCCGTTCCAACTCTCCTGGTGAAAAATCTTGCGGCAGGGCGGACCCTTCCAGCCAAAGACCATCAATAACGGCGTTGCAGGCGATAGCTTCGGCGCGCAAGGTCTCGGGCCTGGCTTGGCGGGGAAGTGCTGCAATCAGGTTTTGCAGGACATCTCGGTAGTCGTGATAGCCTTTGGCATGGGCCGTGCGCATGGCTTCATCCTTGCGCACACCATGGATAAAACCGGCCCAAAGCCCCAGACGCAGCGGGTCAACCACTGGTGGGCGCAAAGAGGCTACAACAAATGCGGTAAGGCGATTCACCGGGCAATCCTGTGCCGTTTCAAGCACCGCCATGTTGTCGCGGTTCATCTGTTCCATCAGGTGCCCATAGGCGGCGCGGATCAGCTCGTCCTTGGAAAGGAAATAGTGGCGGATCAGCCCCGGCGTCACACCCGCGCGCTGGGCAATCGCGCGCACGGTCGCCGACGCAGAGCCACCCTCTGCCACCAGTTCAAGGGCGGCAGTGATCAGCGCCTCGCGGCGGGCTACTTCGCTTTCGCGTCGATAAGGGCGGCGGCTTTGAGTCATCGGTATCCGGGGCGATTATACACATGAGTAATTCACCACAGGCGCTGCCGATCCACAAGTGTTGTCTGAGTGATTCAGGGTTCACCCAGGCGAATCGCCGCGAAAAACATCCTTGTGGATGATCACGTCGGCCTGTGGATAGGCGTCAAGGATCGCTCGGCGCAATCCGGCACCGATATCATGCGCCTGAAGCAGGGTTTGTCCGCCATCCAGTTCGATATGAAGATGGACGAATACCCTGCTGCCCGCCGTGCGTGTTTTCAGGTCGTGAAAGCCGTGGACTCCGGGCCATTGCCGCGCGATATCGGCAATTCCGTTGATGATTTGCGGATCAGCCCGACGATCCATCAACGCATCCCAAGCTCCTTTGCCGATCCGCAACGCCCCCAGCGCCAGCATCCCCGCCGCGCCAAGGGCAACCACGGAATCGATCGACACCAGACCAAAGCGCGTTGATGCCCAAAGCGAGATGATCGCCCCGATATTGGGCAACAGATCGCCCAGATAATGCAGCCGGTCAGCGGCAACCACCCGGCTGCCTGTGCGTTTGGAGATTCTTCCCTGCCACCACACCAACAACAAGGTGATCAGGATCGACACCGACATCACCGCCATACCCGAGGCTTCAGATCTCAGGGTGTCCGGCTGCGGATGGAGCAACCGGACCAGTGCTGCAAAAGCGATGACAGTCGCCGAAATCAGGATGAACAGCGCCTGCCCCAGGGCGGCCAGATCTTCCGCCGATGTGTGGCCGAAAGCGTGGTCTTCATCGGGCGGGCGTGCAGCATAGATCAGTGCCGCAGTCGCCCCCAGCGACACCATGAGATCCATTGCACTGTCTGCCAAGGACGCCGCAACCGAAAGAGCGCCGGTCTCGCCCAGGGCCCAGAGTTTAAGTCCCACCAGCAGGGCTGCGACCAGAACCGACGCCAGCCCGGCAGAGATATTGCTGAAACTGTGATCGCGTGCAGACACTTCATCCCCCAAGCCCTGGTTCGGGCAAGCAGCTCCTTGGCGCGGCCCGGTTGCTTGATTACTGAACCGAAGTCCGCCTTGCCAGTGAAACCCGGATGATCGCAAGGCCATTATTCTCACCCGAGGATCTCATCAGGATCAATACCCCAAAGACTGGCTTTTTCGGTCCAG
>JAGPBG010000299.1 GCA_018063485.1 Cypionkella sp. | reverse complement strand
GGCGCGTTTTGTCGACCCGGCGGCACTGGGCATTCGCGCCGGAGCCGTCGGCACTGGCAACCAGATCAGTGTGCTGGAGGAGAAAGAGCAGAGCGCACCCGGACAAGTCGTGGCCTTTTTCGCGGCTCGGTCTGATGAGGTGGCGCGTGAGGTCAACCTGACGCCTGGCGCACAGGGGGATGCGGGGTGGTATGGGCTGTTCTCGGCACGGTTGGCGGCGCGGATCGCCGACAGTGACGGGCTGAGCTATCGGCAATTGTTTCAGGCGGTGATGGCCGACATGAACGACACCTCATTGCCGGGGGGCGGTCCGATGCAGACCCCATCCTGGGAGGGCGGTTTGATTGATGCCGCAGTCTTGGGTGGCAGCAGCACTTTCGGTTTACGGCAATTCGCGGTGCGCGCGGATGAGATTTCCGCCGGGCTGGTGCAGGGCTTTGGCGCAGGAACACTGTTTGCGCTGGTTGCGGATGCCGCCGCGCCCGCCGAGGCGACGCTGGCTTATGCCCAGATCGAAGAAGTGGAGGCAACAAGAGCCTATCTGCGGCCCGTGCAACCCGATTGCTTGCCGAAATCGCAGGATTTATGTCCCGAAAGCGGCGAGTTGGCCCCGACGGCACGCTTTGCGCGGCTGGTGGCGCGCCCGGTGGATGTAGCGCTGCGGCTGGCACCACCGCTGGACCTGAGCAGCGGCCTGCCTCTGGCGCCGGAGGATCCGGCAGCACTGGCCCTGACTTCGGCAGTGGCGGCGCTGAATGCGGCCGGTCAGATGCCAGTGGTGATCGACAAGGCGGGTGCCTCGGTTCAGGTTATAGCAGATCAAGGGCGGTTGTGGTTCGGCCGGCGGGCGACCATAGGTGCGGTGCCAGTGGGCCTGGGCTGGGCGCCGGGTGACAGAATGGATCTGACGGCGCTTTTGACGCGGATGGCGGCGGCGGAGCGGTTGGCCGCAATGCTGACGGCGGCTGCGGGCGAAGGGTCAATGCTGAATCCCTCCCCTGTGATGCTGAAAACCGAGCTGGTGCAAAGCCGGCTTTCCGAACTTGACCGCCCCGGTCAGGGCGGCAATCCGGCGCGGGAATGCCGAAGGGCCTTGGCCTCGGCCCAACCTGCCGATGGTTTTGATCTGGCCAGCGCCCCCGCTTTGAAGCAATGCGACGAGCTGAGTTTTGCCGTGCAAGGTGAGGTGCAAGGGGCGCGCGATGTCAATCGGGTGCATATCGACTCGCAATATTGCGTCCATGCCGCCCATACGCGGGTGGAGGATGCGACCCGACCCACAGCATTGGGTGCCCCGATGGTGATCTGTTCCGATTGCCCCGATGGGGTTGCCACGGGCGATGAGCGCCTGTTTGTCATCGTCACCGAAGCCGCAACCAATTCCGATCAGTTGAATCTGGAGGGATTGGTCGAGACGTGTGATGGCGCACCCACACGCGGGGCGGCATCGGTTGCGGCGTTGGATTTTCTTGCCAAACTGGGTACGCGCCCCGACACACGCGGGGCTTTTGGCGGCCTGTCGCTGTCTGGCGTCTGGGTTTCTGCCTATAATTGGCAGGTCTTGCCCAAGATTCTGGCCTTTGAGCGCGTTGAATGAGAGTGGCGGGCCTTGCCCCGTTGCATTGGAGTTTACGATTCACTGAAGGAGGTTTTGATGGCGTTTACAGCATTGCAGGCCCGGATCGTCCGGCTGGGGGTTTTGGCGACTTCACTGATGGTCGGCCTTTCAGCGATGCCGGTTCTGGCGCAGGAGGCGGGGCTTTCCGGCATTGCGATGCCGCAAAGCGATGGCTCGGTCATGTCTTACATGTATCACCGCCGTATGAGCGGTGAGAAAATCGACGGCGAAACCGCCAGTCGGGTTTTTGGCGGACGCAAGGCACAAGACGGTGCCTGGCCTTCACAGGTGGCGCTGATCGGCAAAGCGCCACCACGGCCCGATCAGCAAGGTGATGAATATTTCCAATTCTGTGGCGGAAGCATCATTGCGCGGCAATGGATTCTTACGGCGGCGCATTGCGTTTTTGACCCCGAGGGCAAGCAGACGCCGGCGACGGATATTCTGGTGCAGACCGGCTCCAACAGCCTTGGCAAAGGCGATCTGCGCGCGGTGGCTGCGGTCTTTCCACATGAAAACTATGACCCTGCGGTGATCGACAATGATGTCGCCTTGCTGAAACTTGCCGAGCCCATCGGACAATCCGCAGGGCCAGTCGGGGCGATTTCGATTCTGCCTGCGGGCTCGCCACCACCGCAAGGGCCGGGCATGGTGATCGGCTGGGGCTTCATGGAGGAGGGCAAACTGCCCAATGATCTCATGGAGACTGATATCGACATCGTCAGCAATGCCACCTGCAACAAGGGCATGGCCGAGCAGACAAAGCGCGACATCGGGTCTTTCCTGCTGGGAATGGGCAAGCAAAACCGGATCCCGCAAGAACGGCTGGAAGAGGCCTACAAGATCGTGACCGACAACCTGGGCCCGTCGCTGACTGACAACATGATCTGCGCTGGCGTGGCCAATGGCTCCAAGACCGCCTGCAACGGCGACAGTGGCGGGCCACTGCTGGTGCGGCAGGCCGATGGGCGCTGGTTGCAGGTGGGAATCGTCAGTTGGGGTCGCTTTCCACTGGGCTCGGCGCAACATTGTGGTTTTCCCGAGCTTTACGGCGTCTACACCCGGGCCTCGAACTATTATGACTGGATAGCCGCCAAGATCCGGCAGAACTGAGGAGGATGCAGCAATGAAGCGAGAAGGCATGGTATCGCACCGTGGCCGACCTGCTCGGGGTCTGATGGCGGGTCTGATCGGGGTCTGGCTGGTGCAGCCGGTATGGGCGCAATTTGACGGCGGTGATTTTGGCGGCAGTTTTGAGGATCCGGCACCGGTGGCGCAACCAACCACGCCACCGCTTTTGCCGCCGATCCCGGCCGGGGGCGATGTTGCCACACCAGCACCGGGCGGCGATTTCGGCGGATCCTTCGACGACGGGGCCTTTCCGGCCCCGAAACCTGCGGCACCTGATCCGGTAGTGCCCGTGCAAGGGACCGATCCACCCCCTCCGCCACCGCCACCGACGCCACCACCGCCGCCACTTCCCCCGCCGCCGCCGCCACTTCCGGCCGAAGGCGGAGTGGCCCAACCTGTCATAGGGGGTGGGGATTTTGGTGACACCGGCTCGTTTGATCCAGTCGCAGGTGGCGGTGGGGTGACCCCGCAACCAGCGCCTCCTGTGGTGCAACCCAACCCTGCCCCGCAACCACCCCCGGCACAACCCTCTGGCCCTGTGATCGACCCACAAATCGCGGTGTTCGAGATGCGGGATTTCGGCGTGCCACCGATCTCAAGCCTGCGTTCGGGCCAGTTCCACGCGCCCACTCCCACTGCGGTGCCGGGCGCGCAAACGGTGACCACCGAGTCTCTGGCGGCAGCGATGACCGCAGGAATGCAGATGGTTGTCATTGACGTTCTGGGCGGCGATTACAGCCTGCCCAATGCCTATGTCGCGCCCGAACTGGCCAGTCCCGGCGGCTTCAACGACCGAACGCAACAACGGGCAAGCCAATGGCTGACCCAGATCACCGGCGGCACCAAGGATTTGCCGGTGGTGATTTACTGCTCGGGGCCAGAATGCTGGCTAAGCTACAATGCAGCCCTGCGGACGGTCGCTGCGGGCTATACCAATGTTTACTGGTATCGCGGCGGTCTGGACGCCTGGCAAATGGACGGTCTGCAACTTTATCCCGCCGCATTCTGAAATCACGGGCGGGTCGGCAAGACCCGACCGCTTTTATTGCACCC
>JAGPBG010000298.1 GCA_018063485.1 Cypionkella sp. | reverse complement strand
ATCCTGACCCATGCCATGCACTACGCCTCCTCGGTATTTGAAGGCGAACGCTGCTATGGCGGCAAGATTTTCAAATCGGTGGAGCATTCCGAGCGGTTGCGGCGGTCGGGCGAGTTGTTGGACATGCCGCTACCCTATTCGGTGGCGGAAATCGAAGCGGCCAAGGCAGCAACGCTGAAAGCCAATAACCTGACCGATGGCTATGTGCGCGCGCTGGCCTGGCGTGGCGCGGGCGAAGACATGGGCGTGGCAGCCAAGCGCAATCCGATCCGGATGGCGGTGGCGGTGTGGTCCTGGGGCAATTACTACGGTGATGCCAAGATGAAGGGGGCCAAGCTGGACATTGCGAAATGGAAGCGCCCCTCGCCCGAAACCATCCCCCATGCGGCCAAAGCGGCAGGGCTCTACATGATCTGCACGATGTCCAAACACGCCGCCGAGGCCAAGGGCTGTTCGGATGCGATGATGTTTGACTATCGCGGTTATGTCGCCGAGGCGACCGGAGCGAATATCTTCTTCGTCAAGGACGGTGAAGTGCATACGCCCAAGCCAGATGCGTTCCTGAACGGCATCACCCGCCAAACCGTCATCGGGATGCTGAAAGCCAAAGGCATCAGGGTACATGAGCGCCACATCGAGCCTGCCGAGCTGGAGGGATTTCAGCAATGCTGGCTCACGGGCACCGCCGCCGAAGTAACGCCGGTGGGCCAGATCGGCGACTATACCTTTGACGTGGGCGCGCTTACGCGTGAGATTTCGACCGATTACGAAAAGCTGGTCAGGGCCTGAGGGCTTGAAGGGCGCGGGGCCTTAAACCTCGCGCCCCTTTTCGATGCGGATATATTCCAGCGTACGGCGGTTGGTATCACTGCGGCTATGCGGTTGCTGGAACAGCTTGCGCCAAACCGAGTTGCTGCCGTCCTGAGCGATGCGCAGGAAATGCTTCATGCGCCCGCCTTGCGACGCCTTGCGGTGATCGGCCAGATGCTTGGTCATGGAAGGCTCCTTGCGGTTGAGTCGCCCCAGCATAGCCCGGCTTTGCAGAATTCCCAAATGCGCAGATGATCTTTTGCTGCTTTTGGCCGACAGCCTGCCAAAGCAATGCCCCTCGGGCCAAATCCCGAAGGGCGGTTTGCCTACATGCAGGCGTCAAACAGTGCGCGGGTGTTTTCGCGCGTCATCGGAATTGGATTGCCGCCGCAGGACGGATCTTCAAGCGCCATATCGGTCAGCATATCCAGATCGCCGAACTGCACCCCCATCGCCGACAGATTGGCGGGGATGTTCAACAGCGTGCGCAACTCCATGATCTGATCATGGAACCCGGCAAAGCCACCATCAAAACCAAGGTAAGCGGCGGCTTTGTTGATGCGGTCCTCGATCGCCGCACGGTTGAATTCCAGCACCATCGGCATGACAACGGCATTGGTGGTGCCGTGGTGGGTGCCATACACCGCGCCGACCGGGTGGCTAAGCGAGTGGATCGCGCCCAGACCCTTCTGGAAGGCGACCGCCCCCATCGCTGCGGCCGACATCATATGCGCGCGGGCCTCAAGATCATTGGGATTGGCATGGACTTTGGGCAGGTTTTCAAACACCAGCCGCATCCCCTCCAGCGCGATGCCTTGCGACATCGGGTGATAGAAGGGCGAGCAATAGGCCTCAAGGCAATGGGCAAGAGCGTCCATCCCGGTGCCTGCGGTGATGAATTTCGGCATGCCAACGGTCAGCGCCGGATCGCAGATCACCACCACCGGCAAGAGTTTGGGATGGAAGATGATCTTTTTCTTATGCGTCACCGAGTTGGTCAGAACGCCCGCGCGCCCCACTTCCGAACCGGTGCCTGCGGTGGTGGGCACGGCGATGATCGGCGCGATCTTGTCGCCATCGGCGCGGGTATACCAATCGTCGATGTCTTCCAGATCCCAGACCGAAAGCTCTTTCTTCTGATGCGCCATCAGGGCGATCATCTTGCCCAGATCAAGCGCCGAGCCGCCGCCAAAGCAGATCACGCCATCATGGCCACCAGCAAGGTAGGCCTTGATCCCGTCGGCCATGTTGGCCTCGTTCGGGTTCGGATCGACTTCGGAGAATACGGCGGTGCCAAGGCCGGCGGCCTTCAGGATCGCCACCGCATCGGCGGTGATCGGCAGGCCTGCAAGGGCCTTGTCGGTGACGAACAGCGGCTTTTTCACGCCTGCCGCCTTGCAGTGATCGGCCAGTTCGGCAATGCGGCCAACGCCGAATTTGATGGCTGTGGGATAGGACCAGTTCCGGTTGGGAACGTTATGGGTCATGGCTCAGACTTTCTTCAGATGATAGGATTTCGGGCGGGTTACGGAGTGAAAGCCCAGATAGGACAGGCTGCCGCCGCGACCGGTATCTTTGCAGCCGGTCCAGCACAGGGCCGGATCAAGATAATCGGCGCGGTTCATGAACACGGTGCCGGTCTCGATCTGCGCACCCAAAGCGGCGGCCGTGTCGTAATCCTTGGTCCAGACCGAAGCGGTCAGGCCATAGGGGCTGTCGTTCATCAGTTTGAGTGCTTCGGCATCGTCTTTGACCTTCATGATGCCGACGACCGGGCCGAAGGATTCCTCCATCATCACCCGCATGGAATGGTCGACATTCACGAGGATTTGCGGCGCAAGATAGGCACCGCCATCATCGGCGGGGAACAGGGCCGGGTCGATCAGGGCCTTTGCACCAGCAGCGACGGCCTCCTCGATCTGGCCACGCACCACGGCGGCAAAACGCTTGTTGGCCATCGGGCCAAGGGTAGAGTCCGCGTTGAACGGGTTGCCCAGTTTCAGCGCCTTGACCCAGGCGACGGCCTTTTCGACGAAGGCGTCATACAGGCTTTCGTGGACATAAATCCGCTCGATCCCGCAGCAGCATTGGCCCGCGTTGAACATCGCGCCATCCATCAGCGTATCGACGGCGGCATCAAGATCGGCATCGGCGCGCACATAACCGGGGTCTTTGCCGCCCAGTTCCAGCCCCAGCGGCGTAAAGGTGCCAGCCGCGGCACGTTCCATCGCCTGACCGCCGCCCACCGAGCCGGTGAAGTTCACGAAATTGAAGGCGCGGTTGGCGATCAGATGTTCGGTGGTGGCATGGTCCAGCACGACATTCTGGAACACATCGGCGGGGATACCGGCGGCATGGAACGCTTCGGCCATCAACTCACCCACCAGCATGGTTTGCGAGGCGTGTTTCAGCACCACGGTATTGCCCGCGATCAGTGCCGGAACCAGGGTGTTTATCGTGGTCAGGTAGGGATAGTTCCACGGGGCGATGATGAACACCACGCCCAAGGCCTCGCGCGCGAGGTAGCGACGGAATTTGTCGCTGTCTTCGATCATTTCCGGCGCAAGGGTTTTGGCCGCAATCTCGGACATATAATCGGTGCGGGCATTCACGCCGCCAAATTCACCGCCATAGCGGGTGGGGCGGCCCATTTGCCACGCCAGTTCTTCGACCACACGCGGGGTCATCTCGTTCAGCTTGGCAACGCCTGCTTTCACCAGCGCGATGCGTTCGGCCAAGGGCCTTGCGGCCCAGCCCTTCTGGGCGGCGCGGGCGCGGGCCGTGGCGGCTTGGGCGGCCTGCAGCGACAGCGGCATCCGCTCGGCATAGACAGAGCCATCGACGGGAGAGATCAGTTGAATCGGCTTCATGTGTTCGTCCTAAACTGGCGGATTGCCCGCCGATGATACGCTGGGGCATAGCCCCGATTTTGGCCCCGGTGAAGGGGGATTGCGGGCCTCAGGCGCGCGTAAGCAGGCGCTTCACTTCCCAATCGGTGACG
>JAGPBG010000297.1 GCA_018063485.1 Cypionkella sp. | reverse complement strand
CTCGGGCCATATCCGGCCCTTTTGCCAACCTGGGTGGTTGTCCATCACCAGAGTATATGTATCGAGATCAGATAAAGCATCCAGATCAATCAGGCCGGGGCTTATAAGCGCCTGCCCAAGATCAATACGTCGCGCGGCATCACCGGTAAATCCGTGGCCAGCATGAATAACCCGCGCCCCTTCAAAGACCAATTCACCGTTTCTAACCAGATGATGCCCGCCGTTTTGATAGACCAGCAGCCATTCTGCGGTCAGTATCGTGCGGCCAGATGGGCGTTGACCAAGGGTTAGCCCGTCGAGAGTATTCATCACGCTCCCCGGCAAAAGCAAATGCCGGGGCCACACATGACCGTGCAGCCCCGGCCAATTGGCTTACTGTGCGACTTTGGTGAGCCAATGACGCGCTTTGTTATCGGCCCGCAGGTCAATGTATTCGATCCGCTGGTTGGTCGCCCAAGCGATAGGCTGCTGGTGCAGCGGGATCAGCAAGACCTCATCTTTTGCAATTTTCAACGCCTGCTCTTGCAGCTTTGCCCGCTCGGCGGCATCCGTCACCATCGCGGAATCCTTGACCAGCTTGTCCAATTCCGGCACCGACCAGCCGCCATAGTTGGACACGCCATACGACCCGTCACGAGTCGCCAGCACTTGCGACAGCAATGAGAAGGCATCCAGTGTCGGCTCATTCGCCCAGCTGACGTTGAACACTTCGATTTCACCCTTGGACCGTTTTGGCGATTGCACCG
This sequence comes from Cypionkella sp., assembly GCA_018063485.1. Lineage (GTDB taxonomy): Bacteria > Pseudomonadota > Alphaproteobacteria > Rhodobacterales > Rhodobacteraceae > CBDUEF01. Next base: position 3,069 of record JAGPBG010000297.1, on the reverse strand, counting down.
CGCGCGGGCCCATATCTATCGTGGGCTTGAAACCAGCGCGTGTGACCATGCTGGCAATCGCCTGGCAGAAATCTTCCTCGTTCACGCTTTCGTCGTTCATGCAGGTATAGGTGAATTCCAACCCATCCTTGCCCGCTTCTTTCAGCAAGGCATTTGCCTTTTCCACATCGGCTTGTTCATAGGTGTCCAGCGATGCGGCATAACCCCCAATATCCGGCGCGATCAGCGAACCGGAAGGCCGTGCCAAACCGCGCATCACCTTCTTGTTGATCAGGTCGCGGTCAATCGACGCTTCAAACGCTTGCCGGACCTTCAGGTCGTTGAACGGGTTTGGTCGGCCGTCTGGCAAGGTTTCCTTGCGGTTGAATCCGACGAAAACCGTGCGCAGTTCGGTGCGGCTGACGACCTTGATGTTCGGGTCGGCTTCCAGCCGCGCCAAATCCTGCAGTGGTGCGCTGTCAATCACATCAACTTCACCCGACAACAGTGCAGCGATACGGGTTGCAGGCGACGAAATCGGAATGAACTCCAGTCGGTCGATATTGTGCTTTTTCTCATCCCACCAGCCATCATTGACCAGCAAAACGGTTTTCGCATCGGGCTCGCGGCTTTCCAGCTTGAACGGCCCTGTTCCGTTGGTGTTGTTGGTGGCATAGCCTTCAACCTTTTGCGAATAGTCGGTCGGCTTTTCGGTGTTGTTATCCTTCAGCCAGCCTGCATCAAACACAAAAATGTTGGTGATGTCGTTCAGAAATAGCGACGACGGCGTCGTCACATCAATCTCAACGGTGTAATCGTCAACTTTCCGAATATCCTTGAATAGCGGCATATTGCCTTTTAGCGGCGATGCCTCATCGGCTGCACGCTTGAAAGAAGCAACTACGTCATCCGCCGTGAAATCAGCGCCATCATGGAACTTTACGCCTTCGCGAAGCTTGAAACGCCAGGATTTGCCGTCGACCAATTCCCATTCCGTCGCCAAAGCCGGTTCCAGCTTGAAGTTCGGATCATAGCGCACCAAGCCTTCATAGATATGGTTCAGAAAGGCGAGGTTTGAAGTTGAGGGAACCGAATCCGGGTCCAGCGAATAGATGTCCGCGCGTGATGCCCATTTGACCGTTTCGGCCTGCGCCGAAGCGGCGCCGATCATAAGCGCGATTGCAAGGGCCGTAGTTGTGGTCAGTTTATACATTACCTTCTCCTGCTGTGTTTGGAAATGAAAGTGGCGGTCTTTGTGCCTGTTGTGCGACTTCGGATCATTCCGACCTGAGGAAACCAGCCAGTTGCGCATGGCGATGGCCAGGCTGTCACCGACAGGGCGGCATTATTCTTGCGTAAAAGCGGCCTCGTGTAAGGGACAAAAGGCCGCTTGATGAGGCAACTTTAACTCTGGAACGTGTCATGTCAATAATAATGTCGACAATTGCGTCGACATTATGCAATTTGGCTTCTGAGGCCCAGGCCCAAGAAATCAACCAGCGCCATGACATGTTAGGAATGTTCGAGAATGGCAATTGCTGGGTTCTGATGCCCTAGAGTGCAGGATCCTGCGCCAAGCTGAGAGAGCGCGTTTTCCGTTGTCTCTGAGGTTTCCGTTTGCATCGACGAAGCGATAGAGCTTGAGGCTTGGCTCGGCCGCAAATGCAGCCACTGAGGTGTCCCTGTTTGCCATCGCCGCTTGGGCCAAGCGGATCTGGGCCTTGGTCAGCGCGAATTTCCGCCCGCCTTTTCGCCAACGTACCCTGGCGGCATCCAGGCCAGCCGTGGCCCCTTCCCGGATCAGATCGTACTCTAACTCGGCCAGGGTCGCGAAGATGCCAAAAATCATTCGCCCCGCTGACGTCATTGTGTCGATCTCGGCAGCCTGACCACGGGTGGCTTCACCGACCATGTCTTCGCCGTCACCGCTCTTCTGGGCCTCCAGTTCATCCCTCTGATCCGAAACCTGCCGTCAAAGATGGGGTGGTTGCCGCCCCCTTCAGACGGCATCGCAATGCGCCAGGATGGTGGTGTTCAAAAACCCCAAAGCAGAAAGGACGGCAACCGTGATGAAGGCTATTATGATAGGCGTGGATTTGGCAAAGAATGTTTTCCAGATCCATGCCGCGTTGATGACGGGGCATGTGCAGTTTCGCAAGAAGCTGTCGCGGCCGCAATTTCACAAGTTCATGGCCGAGCATCCGGCAGCCGTTGTCGTGATGGAGGCCTGCAGCAGCGCGCATTATTGGGCGCGCGAATTGACGCGGCTTGGCCACGAGGTGAAGCTGACCGCGCCGCAATACGTCAAACCATCCGTGAAGAGGCAAAAGAACGACGCCGCTGATGCGGAGGCGATTGTCGTGGCCGCGCGGCGTCCCGAGATGCGGTTCGTTGGGGCGAAGTCAGAAGATCAGCAAGCCCGCGCCATGTTGTTCCGGGGTCGGGAGCGTCTTGTCCACCAGCGCACCGAACTGATGAATGCGGTGCGGTCGAACCTCTACGAATATGACCCTGTCGTCCCGCAGGGTATCGCCCAGATCAAGCGGATCGCGGCGATCGTGGAAGATCCCGACAGCGAGCTGCCAGAGCTGGTCCGCGAAGAGTGCCGTGACCTGATCGAGCAGATTGCCGACAAGACGGCCCGGATCGATGCCCGGATGAAGAAAGTCAGGGCCTTGGCTGCCAAGACGGATGCGGCGCGGCGGCTGCAGGCGATGCCGGGCATAGGCCCGCTGATCGCGCTGGCGGTCGAGGCCTTCGCACCGGACATGGCGCACTTCCGCTGCGGCCGTGCTTTTGCAGCGTGGCTTGGTTTCGTGCCCCGTCAGCATTCCTTCGGCGGCAAGGAGTGGCTCGGACGTGTGTCCAAGGCCGGCCAGACCGATAACCGCGCGCTCTTGGTCATCGGCGCGATGTAGCGGCTGAACTGGCTCGGGCGTAAATCCATCCCCGAAGGATCGTGACTGGCGCGGATGATGGCGCGCAAGCCGCGCATGCTGGTGGCGTTCGCCTTGGCCAACAAGATGGCGCGGGCGATTTGGGCCATGCTGACGACAGGCGAAGAATATCGGGATCCGGGGCGGGTCATGG
>JAGPBG010000296.1 GCA_018063485.1 Cypionkella sp. | reverse complement strand
GCGCATAGCCACGCCCCTGCCAGCCGCGCCAACCCAGATTGAATCCGGTCAACTGCCACAGCCCATCAAGGCCAAGGCACCCCGGCATGATCGGATTACCGGGGAAATGGCAGTCGAAAAACCACAAATCCGGCGTGATGTCGAATTCGGCGACCACATGGCCCTTGCCATGTTCACCGCCATCGCCCGAAATTTCGGTGATGCGGTCCATCATCAGCATCGGCGGCGCGGGAAGCTGCGCATTGCCGGGCCCGAACAACTCGCCGCGCGCGCATTTCAGAAGATCGTTCTTGTCGAACGAAGTTGGAAAACCGCTCATCCCTGCCCTGCCCTCCCGCAGATTGTCTTCATCCAAGCTGTAACACCCCACGCAAAGGGCGCGCAAGGGCGCGAGCCACCGGGTTTTTGTTTGAAATTGGCGCGCGCAGCCCTTTATATAGGGGGGATGCGAATAGAAGGGCTGATAACAGTGATGGAACAGCGGTTGACGGCCTGGCTTGCACGGGGCGATTTGCGCCCGACGCGGCAGCGGCTGGCGCTGGCCGAGCTTTTGGTGGGCGACGGGCAAGACCGGCATGTCACAGCCGAAGGGCTTTATGCCGCCGCCGAGGCCGCCGGAGAAAAGGTCAGCCTTGCCACGGTTTACAATACCCTGCGCGCTTTTTGTCTGGCCGGTTTGGTCAATGAGGTGGTGGTCGATGGCAACCGCTGTTATTTCGATACCCGTCTTGATGATCATCCACATTTCTACTGGGAAGACAGCCACGAATTGACGGATGCGCCGGGCAGGGATTTGCAGGTTGTCGGTCTGCCGGATATCCCCGACGGAATGGATATCTCGCGCGTCGATGTGGTGATCCGACTCAAACGCGTCTGACCGAAAAACTGCGGCACAAAAGGACCGCCGCGACACTCGTTACCGTAAACCCTTGTTTTGGCAGCAGAGCCGGGGTCGTCATGGATATCAAGGCTGCTGCCGCGCATCGTGGCCGACAGATGGTCGCCCGACAATGTCGTCAGGTTGAAATAGCCGTCCTTTGCGGCCCGCGCCTTTTCTTGCCATCTGTGCGGTGGTGCAATGCCCTGTCACAACATACGCCGTCGAAATCAATCCTAGTCAGTATCAACTTCGTTTCGGTCGTCAAGAGCGTTTCAACCGTACCATCGGGCAGCGCCTCAAAGGTTGCGATCACCGGTTTACGCCGATCAGCGGGCTGGGCTTGTCTCACACCCTTGATCACGAAGCGGGGTAAAAAGGCGCGAGGTCAGGCCAACCAACTGGGCTGGAATCTCTTATCGCAGCATCACCTATCGCAGCATCACCGGGCCGTTCAAAAAGGCCTCGATCACTTCGCCAACGGCTTCGGGCTGCTCAAGGCTGGCAAGGTGACCGCAATCGGCAATCACCGACAATTTGCCATAGGGCATCAGATTCGCCGTGAATTCCTGCCGCCGCATCGGCACCAGGGGATCAGCGTCACCCGAAATCACCAGCGCAGGCAGTTTCACCCGGCGCATGGTTTTCTGTTGATCGGGCCGGCGTTGCAAGGCGCGCGACTGACGCAGGAAAACCCCTTCGCCAAGCCCCAGCGCCATATCGCCCACCAGCGCCAGAATCTCGTCACGCCAGGGGCTGTCTGCAATCGCCGAGGGCGGGATTTCCTCGCGCATCGCCTCGGCCAGCCGTCCCGAGCGGGCGGCAACCATGCGTGCCTCACGAGCAGCGGCAATCTGCGGAGCTTCGGCCAGCGGATCGGTGGCCATCAGCACCACGCGGGTAACGCGATCAGGCGCGCGGCGGATCAGATCCAGGGCGACATCACCGCCAAGACCATGGCCAAGCAGCGCAAATCTCGGCGGAAGCCCCGCCTGTATGGCGTCACTCATCTGCTCAACGGTATCGCCGGTAGTCGGCAGCGCGATATGCAGCGGGCGCCCGGACCCAAGCCGGACAATCTGCGGCAGAAACAGCCGGGCGTCAGACATCAATCCGGGGATTAGGACCAGCGGTTCGGGCGGACTCACGGGCATATCACCCCATCACGCGCCTGCACCGCAATTTCGACAATTTGAGCACGAGGCAACACGCCACCGGCGGCCAAATTGAATGGTGCTTCCCCGCCGCCTTTCAAACAATCGGTGACAGCGGCAATGATCGCGGCAAGACAGGCTTGGGTTGAAAAGCGATGGTCAGCGCCTTTAACCAGCGTCAGGCGAATATCGGGGCCGGTGGCGTGATCAAGCAGGTGCAGCGCTGTGGTTGTGGAAACATCGGTGTCAGCGGTGCCTTGCAGCAGGCGCACCGGAAACGGCAAAGGCAGCGGCGCAGCCAGCACAAGGCGCGTGCGGCCATCCTCGATCAGACGGCGGGTGATGAAATAGGGGCTGTCGGAGTAATCCGACGGCATCGCGACCTTGCCATTGGCCTGCATATCGGCACGTTGGGTATCATCAAGACCGGCCCAGATTTCCTCGGTGAAATCGGGGGCTGCGGCAATGCCGACAAGACCGCTCACGCGCTGTGGAATCTGGCGCGCCAACTGCAAAGCGATCCAGCCGCCCATGGATGACCCAACCAGCACTTGCGGGCCTTGGGTCAAACCCTCGATCACTGCCAGCGCATCCTCAAACCAATCGCCGATGCACCCGTCAAGGAAATCCCCCGAGGACGCACCATGGCCGGAGTAATCAAACCGCATAAAGGCGCGGCCTTGCGCCTGCGCCCAGTCTTGCAGATGAACCGCCTTGGTGCCCTGCATATCGGATTTGAACCCGCCCAGAAATACCACGCCCGGCCCCTGCCCCTGCGTGACATGACAGGCAATCTTGCGGCCTTGCGGTGTCGTGAAAAAGGATGGTTCGTGCATCATGGCCCCGCTTTTTTGGCGCACCTTAGCCTGTACCGGTTGACAAGGCCAAGGCCCAAGGGCAAAACCGCGCCGATATAACCCGCAACCGGGCGTTTCGTAGGCGCCAAACAGACGAGGAGGACGATATGTCCCAGATTTCCCTGACCTTCCCCGATGGCAACAAGCGCGATTACGCAGCCGGGGTAACTGCGGCAGAGGTGGCCCTGTCCATTGCCCCCGGCCTTGCGAAAAAGGCGATTTCAGCCAGCGTTGACGGCGCGCATTACGATCTGCAATGGCCGATCAATGCCAATGCCACGATTGCGATCCATACCATGGCCGATGACGCGCAGGCGCTGGAACTGATCCGGCATGACTGCGCGCATATCATGGCCCGAGCGGTACAGGACATCTGGCCCGATGTGAAAGTCACCATCGGCCCGGTGCGCGACTATGGCTGGTTCTACGATTTCGACCGCGAAGAACCCTTCACTCCCGAAGACCTAGGCCAGATCGAGGCCAGGATGAAACAGATCATCAACGCCCGCGATCCGGTTAAAACCGAAGTCTGGTCCCGCGCCCGCGCCGTCGAATACTATCGGGGCCGGCATGAGCCCTTCAAGCTGGAGTTGATCGACCGCATCCCCGAGGATCAGGATTTGCGGATGTATTGGCATGGCGATTGGCAAGACCTCTGCCGGGGCCCGCATTTGCAGCACACAGGCCAGGTGCCTGCCGATGCCTTCAAGCTTACCCATGTCGCCGGGGCCTATTGGCTGGGCGATGCGACCCGCCCGATGTTGCAGCGGATTTACGGGTTGGCTTTCAAGAACCGCGACGATCTCAAGGCGCATCTGACCATGCTGGAAGAGGCCGCAAAACGCGACCACCGCAAGTTGGGCCGGGAGATGAACCTGTTCCACATGCAAGACGAAGCGCCGGGCATGGTGTTCTGGCACCCCGATGGCTGGACCATCTACCGTGCGCTGGAAGATTACATGCGCGGGCGTCAAAAG